>NZ_DAMAGB010000041.1:43215-66736 GCF_031995485.1 Janthinobacterium sp. | reverse complement strand
GAGCAGCGGACTTTTAATCCGTTGGTCGCAGGTTCGAATCCCGCACGGCCTACCAAATACTACAGAGAAGCCAACCGTTCGCGGTTGGCTTTTTTGTTTTCCGGGCTTGTACGCAAGGCAATCTGGTACTATCGTAAAATAATGACAAGATGCAGCATCAGGCGTCCCGTCCCATTTACAGGCCAGGCAGACAATGACCTTTGCGACCGACCAGAATCCCGACGGCGATGGACTGTCCGCGCTGTCACTGCGCCTGCTGGAATTGCGCGAGCAAGTCATTGCCTGCTGGGGCCAGCTGACGCGCGAAAACGTGGATCCGGCGCGCGGCCTGCCGCAGCCCATCCTGATCAATACCCTGCCCGTCTTCTACGACAACCTCATCGAGGCGCTGACGCCCGGCTATCCGCGCGCCACGGCCGTCAGCCACGTCAATATCGCCGGCGTGCATGGCGACGAGCGGGCGCGCATGACCAGCTATGGCCCGGAACAGGTGATCCACGAATACCAGCTGTTTCGCGAGGCGTTTCTGCATGTGCTGGGCCAGCACGCACTCGAACTCGATGGCGTGCAATGGGCCATATTCCACGCCTCGATCGACCGCGCCATGCGCGAGGCGATCAGGAATTTCACGCAAGTGCATCAATCGCTGCGGCACCGCACCGCCGCTGCCCTGTCGCACGACATGCGCGGGCCGCTGTCGGTGATCACGAATGGCGCGCAGGTGCTGCGGCTGCGGGCGGACACCAATGAACAATTGCGCGAGACGGCCACGCGCATCCTGGAAAATGGCCAGCGCCTCAATGGCATGGTGGAAGAGCTGCTGGAGGCGCTCAGTTTCGACCCGCAGCATGCGGTGCCGCTGACGATCGCGCAGATGGACCTGACGGCAACAGCCGAAGCGGTGTGCCGTGCCATCAACGACAGCGGCGCCGGCCAGTGCGAACTGACGGGCGAGCGCGTGACGGGCTACTGGTGCCCGAACGGCATGCGGCGTGCGATCGAGAATCTGACGGGCAACGCGCTCAAGTATGGCGACGGCGGCCTGGTCACCATCCATGTCAGCCAGGGCTACGAACGCGCCATGCTGTCGGTGCATAATTCCGGCTCGACCATTCCGTCAGCCAGCCGCGACCGCATTTTCGAATACCTGCGGCGCGAAGACAGCGGCAAGGCCAGCGGCTGGGGCATCGGCCTGCCGTTCGTGCGCAGCGTGGCGCAAAGCCATGGCGGCAGCGTGGTGGTCGACAGCTCTCCCGAAACCGGCACCACGTTCACCATCGACATCCCGCTCGACAGCCGGCCGTTTGTCGGCAAGGCGAATGCGTCATGAGCTTGCTGCGCGCACCGCCGCCTCGATCGCGGCCACGTCGATCCTGCGCATGCCCATCATCGCCGCAAACGCCCGCTGCGCCACTTGGCCGCCCTGCGCCATGGCCTCGGTCAGCACGCGCGGCGTGATCTGCCACGACACGCCCCAGCGGTCCTTGCACCAGCCGCATTCGCTTTCCGTACCGCCATGCCCGACGATCGCGTCCCAGTAGCGGTCGGTTTCCGCCTGGTCATCGGTGGCGATCTGGAACGAGAACGATTCGTTGTGCTGGAAGGCAGCGCCGCCATTGAGGCCGATGCAGGCGACGCCGCACACGGTGAACTCGACCACCAGCGCCGCGCCGGCCTTGCCGCCGGGGTAATCGGATGGCGCGCGGTGGATCGCGCCCACTGCGCTGTCGGGAAAGGTGCGGGCGTAAAAGTTTGCGGCCTCCTGCGCGTCATGGTCGTACCAGAGGCAGATCGTGTTCTTTGCCATCGTGATTCTCCTTGAGGGTGCGTGTTCACCGTAATGTACAAGGAAACATCGGTCCGGGCCTATACCTTACGGACAGGCAATCGCACGCTGCTCACACCGATACCGACCGCACCGGCGCCTTGCCCGCCAGCGACTGCACCACGCGTCCCAGCGGCAACTCCACCCAGCGGTGGAACGCGGCGCCGGCCACCAGGCTGGCGGCCCAGGCCGTCAGCATGCCCAGCGCCTGCCATTCCGGCGCCAGTGGCGCCCAGGTCACAAACGCCGTGTTGACCAGCAGGCTGACAGGAAAATGGATCAGGAACACGGCATACGAAATGCGCCCCAGCATATTGACGGCGGTCCAGGCGCGACCATGCAAGACCGTGGCGTTGCGCCCGCACAGGAACAGCACGCAGGCCACCGCCAGCGCCAGCTCGATGCGGCTGCGAAACTCGAGCGCCAGCGCCAGCCACACCGGCACCACCAGCAACAGCATCAGCGCGATCACGGCGCCGTTCCGGCGGCGCGGGTCGCTGGCCCACCAGGCCAGCATGCCCAGGCCATAGCTGCCAAAGAAGTATGGCGCCCAGTTATCCCAGCCGGCATCGAGATTGAAATACAGCAGCGACAGCGCCACGCCCGCAGCGACCATGTCCGGCACCAGCCAGGCCAATGGCCGCTGGCCGGCGACACGCCCCGCCGTCCACAGCGCCAGCGCCGTCAGGGCATACAGCTGGAAATCGATGGCCACATACCAGGCGCCGGCCGACAGCGATTCGTAGCCGAGCACGCCATGCAGCAGCAGCGCATGCGCGCTCAACTGGCCGAAGGTGGCCGGTGCCGAAATCGAATCGTGGCTCATGGCGCTGGACGCCAGCGCATTGGCCAGCGCGGCGATCAGCGTGGCGGCGATAAATGGCGGCGCCAGCTTGATATAGCGGCGCTGGATTGCCTGCAGCGGGGAGGCGCACGCGTTCAAGCCCGGCAGCCCGCCGGGCGCCAGCGACTTGGCGGCCAGGAAGCCGCCGATAACCAGAAACACCTGTACCGCAATGCGCGCGCTGTCGCCGAGCCAGTCGATCAGCGCTGGCCACATGGGCTGCACGTGGTCCGACATCGGGCCGTAGAACGCCAGGTGGTGCAGCACGATCAGCTGCGCCGCGCCTGCCTTTAACACATTGATCAAGCCAAACTGCGGACGGTTTTTTGGGTCCGCGTGAGATACCGTTGCTGCTGTCATTCCCATCCCTTGCCATGCCAGGTACTTCTCGCCGCGCCCTGCGCGAACTGGCGCAGGAGCGGTGATTTTTCCAACAGGCCGACATAATAGCCGAGCTGGGCAATGCGGTGACGCGCGGTTGCTGGCTGGATTTAATCTTTGCGCGAAAAATCCGCCCGCAACAGGGTCTGGATCAGCGCCCCACCCTCCTCCCGCGCCCGCACCACGATGGCCATCGACGGCAGGATCAACAGCACGCCGGACTGGCCGTCCATGCTGTTGATCAACTGCTCCAGCTCGCGCCCGACCGACTCGGGACGCTGCAGCTTTTCCGCCAGCTGCGCTTCACATTTACCAAGCGCGTCGGTGCGGCGCGGACACTGGTCGACACGCACGAACGGAATATGGCGCTCTTTCAGGCGCGCCGACAGCTGCGCCACGATGGCATCCTGGCTGCCGTCGAGATAGACGGAATAACCGGTACCGCTCAAGCCCAGCCTGGCAAACAGCAGCATCGAGACATGGACGCCAAACGCCTGCACGGTAGCGTTCGGCACGTACGCGAAGGGCGGCGCATAGTCCTGGCCGAACATCTTGCTCAGGTCTGCCGCCTTGGCGGCACGCCAGTCCTGCAGGCAGCCGGCCTGGCCAGCGGCAAAGCATTGCGCATAGCCGGACTGCTCGTCGATAAACAGTTCCTCGACCGGATTGGCGCCAGCCTTGACCTGGGCCATCGGCTGCACCTCCCACTTGCCGGCAGCGTTCTTGCGCCAGGCGAGGCTGGTGCGCGCCCAGCTCCACACGCGCTCGTAGGGGTTGACATGCTCGTCCAGCGCTTCGGCCAGGTAGGTGCGGGGCAAGCCGATGGCGTCGCGGTAGCCGCCATCGGCATCGGCCACCAGCACCACCGACGGCGCATCCTCGCTGTCCACCAGGGCGAACGACGTGCCGTCCGGCGAGACCGCCGCCAGCGTGTTGGCATGCAGGCTGTAGCGGCCGGCCAGCGGATCGGGCAGCACGGTGGTCTTGACGGGGAGTGCGCGCAGCAGCAAGCCCGGCTGCAGCTGGCCCGGGAAATACAGCAGGCCGGGCGCCATCGGAAAGCCGTGTGGAAACGCCCTGGTGGCACGATACTGGAAGGCGCCCGCCGCGACCGGCTGCACCACGGCCTTGCCATCGCGTTCGTAGGCCAGTTTCAGTACCCTCTCGTGCTTTTCAAACACCTCGACAACATACACGGGCTGCGCCAGGCCGGCCCAGCGCGTGAGATCTTCCGCGTCCCGGATCAGGACCCGGTCGCGGTACAGCAGCCGCTTCGAGGCGATCTCGGTCGAGGTCAGATAACCGCCACCCTGGCGATACAGGATGGACAGCGCCGTGAACGGGCCTTCGGGCGTGGCGTCGGTGACGCTTTCGCCGCGCTTCAATACGCCGGCGTAAGGACCTTCGGGCGGCTCGGTATAGGGAGAACAGGCGGCCAGCAATGCCGCCATCAGCAATAATGAGAGACGCGCGCAAGCTGCCATTCGTATTGATTCCCCAAGGTATGCTGCAAAATCGGCAATATCGGGATATTCTACGGCAACTCAGCCCGCGTTCGCGGGCGCGTGCTGCAGGATCGCCGTCAGCAGGCCGGGGAAACGGCCGTCGACATCGTCGCGGCGCAAGCGGTTCATGTGCGTGGTGCCGGTGTTTTCGGTCCACACCAGCCCTGCTTCGCGCAGCACCTTGAAATGGTGCGACATGGTGGACTTCGGGCGTCCGCCATCGAGGTCGCCGCAGGCGGCCGCCTCCACGCCAGCCAGGTGGCGCACGATGCCCAGGCGTATCGAATCGCTGAGGGCGTACAGTACGCGTTCGATCACGAAGTCGCTGGCAGGTGGGTGTTTGTGTGGGCGCATAAGCAGAATCATACACTATGCGCTATACTCCTTCCATTCTTCGAAAACTTTCGAAGTACCGAATTGATGCACTTCACGATCTACCCTACTTTCCTTAAAGGCCGCCATGTCCGCTCTGTTCCAGCCCTACACCCTCAAAGAGATTACCCTGCGCAACCGTATCGCCGTGCCGCCGATGTGCCAGTACATGGCCGTTGACGGCCTCGCCAATGACTGGCATCTGTCGCACTACGCCGGCATGGCGCGTGGCGGCGCCGCCCTGGTGATCGTCGAAGCGACGGCCGTCTCGCCGGAAGGCCGCATCACGCCGGGCTGCACCGGCATCTGGAGCGACGCGCTGGCGCAGGGCTTCGCGCCGATCGTGAAAGAAATCAAGAAAGCCGGCGCCGTGCCCGGCATCCAGATCGGCCACGCCGGCCGCAAGGCCAGCGCCAACCGTCCATGGGAAGGCGACGACCATATTCTTGACACCGACCCGCGCGGCTGGCAGACCATCGCCCCGTCGGCGATCGCCTTTGGCGGCGGCCTGGGCAAGGTGCCGCGCGCCATGACGCTCGACGATATCGCCCGCGTGCGCCAGGACTTCGTCGACGCCGCCCTGCGCGCGCGCGAAGTGGGCTTCGAATGGCTGGAGCTGCATTTCGCCCACGGCTACCTGGGCCAGAGCTTCTTTTCGGCGCACTCGAACCAGCGCGACGACATCTACGGCGGCAGCCTGGAAAACCGCAGCCGCTTCCTGCTCGAAACGCTGAAGGCCGTGCGCGAAGTGTGGCCGGAACACCTGCCGCTGACGATCCGTTTCGGCGTGATCGAATTCGACGGCCGCGACGAGCAAACGCTGCTCGAATCGATCGGCCTGGTGCGCCAGTTCAAGGACGCCGGCATGGACATGATCAGCGTCAGCATGGGCTTTACCATTCCCGACACCTCGATTCCCTGGGGGCCGGCCTTCATGGGTCCGATCGCCGAGCGCGTGCGCAACGAAGCCGGCGTGCCGGTCTCGTCGGCCTGGGGCTTCGGCACGCCAACGATTGCCGAGCAGGTGGTCAGGGATGAACAGCTGGACGTGGTAATGGTCGGCAAGGCCCACCTGGCCAATCCGCACTGGGCCTATTTTGCGGCCAAGGAACTGGGCCTGGAGCGCGCCTCGTGGACCATGCCGGCGCCGTACGCGCACTGGCTGGAACGCTACTGATCAACCTTTGCTTTTTCCGTTGCCGGATGCCCTTCCAGGGGCAGTTCCGGCAGGAACAGCAAGGCCAGCAAGCCCAGTAGCAGCAGCACCGCGCCGGCGCCGAACACGCTGGCAATCGCGTGGCGGTAGACCTCTACCGTCTGCGCGGCGGCGTGGCCGCCCAGCGCCGAGACCGCCTCCATGCCATGCGCATGCAGCTGGTAGGCGAGGATGGCGCCGGAACCGGTCACGCCCAGCAAGCCGCCCAGCGAGCGAAAAAACGCCAGCATGGCCGTGCCCACGCCGCGGCGCGCGAGCGGCAAGGCATTTTGCACAGCGATCGTCATGTTCGGCATCACCAGGCCCAGTCCCGCCCCCAGGAAAAAGATGACCGGCTCGATCACCCAGTAACCCCTGGCCGTTTCCATCGCCCAGGACAGCACGCCGAACGCCGCCACCGCCACCGCCAGACCCGCCACCTGCACCATCTTGTACTTGCCCGAGCGCGACAGCACGCGGCCGTTGACCATCGACGACATCACCAGCCCCACCATCATCGCCACCGTCATCACGCCCGATTCGGCCGGACTGGTGCCCATCACCAGCTGGAAGAACAGTGGAAAGAACACGCTGGCGCCCATCAGGCCCATGAAGGTCATCGCCATCACCAGGCTGGCGATATTGAAAGTGCGGTTCAAGAACAGGTCGGGCGGCAGCACCGGCTCGTCGATGCGCCGCACATGCAGCAGCAGCGCGGCCACCAGCAGCACGGCCAGGCCGCCGCTGACTTTCACCGCCATGCCATGCCACGGCCACTCGGTGCCGCCCAGCGCCAGCACCAGCAGCGCCGCCGTGATGGCGCCCGTCAGCAGCACCGAGCCCAGGTAATCGATCTTGTGCGCATGCATCTTGACCGGCTTGCGCATGGCTTTGGCGATAATGTAAAAGGCCACCGCGCCCACCGGCAGGTTGACGTAAAAGATCCAGTGCCACGACAGCGCATCGGTGATGACGCCGCCCAGCACCGGCCCCAGCACGCTGGTCACGGCGAACACGATCGGCACCATGCCCTGCCGCTTGCCCCGTTCGGCCGGCGGCACGATGTCGCCGATAATGATCTGCGCCAGCGGCATGAAGCCGCCCGCCCCCAGTCCCTGGATCGCGCGGAAGATAATCAGCTCCGTCATGTTCTGCGCCAGCCCGCACAGCACCGAGCCGAGCAAAAACGTCAGCAGCGCCGTGAAGATCATCGGCCGGCGGCCGTACTGGTCGGCCAGCTTGCCATACAAAGGCATGGTGGCGGTCGACGCCAGCACATAGGCGGTGACCACCCACGACAGGTGCGCCATGCCGCCCAGGTCGTCGACGATGCGCGGCAAGGCGGTGGCGACGATGCTCTGGTCCAGCGCGCCCAGGCCCAGCACGGCCATCAGGCCGATATACACGGCGTTCACTTCGCGTTCGGTGATGGGGGCGGCGGCGGGCGTGGCTTGGGTCGTATCAGTCATTGGTATCAGGCCTGCGGGACGGGTTGTTCTTCCGTGCATCCTAGCGCAAAACACGGCCAGGCCGATTCCCGTATCAGGCCGGCGGTTCCGCGAGCTGTTCCGAAATCTCGATCAGGTTCAGGTCCGGGTCGCGAATATACACCGAGCGTATCGGGCCGGTCGCGCCCGTCCTTTGCACCGGCCCTTCCACGATGGGCCAACCCTGCTGGTTCAGATGCGCGATCACCTCGTCGAGCGGCACGGCAGCGATAAAACACAGGTCGAGCGCACCGGGCACCGGCAGGTGCGCCTTCGGCTCGAACTCGGCGCCGCGCTGGTGCAGATTGATTTTCTGGTTGCCGAAGCGAAAGGCGATACGGCCGGCGCCGAAGGTTTCCGGCTGCATCTGCAGCACGCTGGTATAGAAATGCCGGGTCGCATCCAGGTCGGTGCAGGTCAGCACCAGATGGTCGAGATGGGAAATCAGCGCCATGTTGGCTCCTTGAAAAGTGGGTAAAAGCCGGCCTTTCTCCGGCAGGCATGGCCATGATACAAGGCGCTTATTCGACTACAATTTACCCCACCTCTTTTTTATCTCGCAAGGACACACGATGATCGTCTTTATTACCGGCGCCACCGCCGGCTTCGGCGCCGCCATGGCGCGCACCTTTGTTCGCAATGGCCACCGGGTGATCATCAGCGGCCGGCGCGCCGACCGCCTGCAGGCGCTGGCCGCCGAGCTGGGCGAGGCCGCCCTGCCGCTGCTGCTGGACGTGACCGACAAGGTCTCGATCAGCACCGCGCTCGACAGCATTCCCGCAGCCTGGCAAGCCATCGATGTGCTGATCAACAACGCCGGCCTGGCGCTGAACGTGGCGCCGGCCCACGAGGCCTCGCTGGAAGACTGGGACACCATGATCGCCACCAATATCAGCGGCCTGGTCGCCATGACGCGCGCGCTGCTGCCGGCGATGGTGGCGCGCAGCAGCGGCACCATCATCAACCTGGGCTCGGTCGCCGGCGACACGCCCTACCCTGGCGGCAATGTGTACGGCGCCACCAAGGCCTTCGTCGAGCAGTTCACCCTGAACCTGCGCGCCGACCTGGTGGGCACGGGCGTGCGCGCCACCAACCTGGCGCCGGGCCTGTGCGGCGGCACCGAGTTTTCCAACGTGCGGCTGAAAGGCGACGACGCGGCGGCGGCCAAGGTCTACGAAGGCACGCAGCCATTGACGGCCGAGGACATCGCCGAGACCGCCTACTGGATCGCCACCTTGCCGCCGCATGTCAACGTCAACCGCATCGAGATGATGCCGACCTGCCAGGGATATGGGGCGCTCAATATCAAGCGCACGCTGACGCCGTAAGCGAAGAATCGCGCGGCATGCCTTGCAAAATTTCACGGCGCCGGTCATAATAGCCGCCCTTGGGTCGTTAGCTCAGCTGGTAGAGCAGCGGACTTTTAATCCGTTGGTCGCAGGTTCGAATCCCGCACGGCCTACCAAGAATTTGCTGGATGTAAAAGCCAACCTTCACCGGTTGGCTTTTTGCATTTCAGCACGCATGTTCTATCATGCCGGCAGTCCATCCAACCTTGCCATCCCATGCCCTTCACCATTGCCGCCCCCGTCCACAGCGAACTGATCATCAAGAAAAGCCGGTTTATCGGTTGCGTGCAGCCGATGGCGGACCGCGCCAGCGCGCAGCAGATTGTCAATGGCCTGAAGGCGCAGCATCCGGGCGCCGTGCACGTGTGCTGGGCGCTGGTGGCGGGCGGGCAGTCGGCGGCGGTCGATGATGGCGAGCCGAGCGGCACGGCCGGGCGGCCCATGCTCGATGTGCTGCGCCACCAGGACCTGGAAGGCGTGCTGGCCACCGTGGTGCGCTATTGGGGCGGCGTGAAACTGGGCGCGGGCGGCCTGGTACGGGCCTACACCGACAGCGTGGCGCAGGCGCTGCTGCAGGCGGAAAAGACCGCCATCGTGCGCCAGCGGGCGCTGCGCTGCACGGTGCCGTATGCGATGGAGGGGATGCTGCGGCGCGAACTCGATGCGGCCGGCGCGACCTTGCTGGAGGTGGCGCACGGCGACGTGGTGCGGTTCGATTTCAGCCTGGCCGAAGGCGCCGCCAGCGCCCTGCTGGCCCGCTTGCATGAGGCGGGCAACGGGCGCATTGCGTGGTTAGACGACCAACATTAGAGTGGCAAGGGAAAGCTGCGCAAGCTGGCCAGCCTGGCCCTGACCTCGGCAATTTGCTGTTCATCGAGCCTGATCTCGAAGTCGATCAATGAGCCGGAGTAATTGCAGACATGGTTCCAGATGCGCTTGACGGTCAGCGTCTCGCCCTGCAGACGGGCGTCGAGCAGGCTGATCTCGAGCGAGCCGTCGTCGCGGAACGCATATTTGCCGCCCGGAGCGCGTAGCACGGCATGCGTCCAGCTCTGGTTTTGCGCCGTCGAACCCGGCCACAGCTTGATCCTGAAAAAGCCATCGATCCGGTCCACCAGGGAGCCGATATCGTTCAGGATATGGTGCACGCGCTCGTCGCCGGTATCGCGCAGCCACTTGGAATTGGCCGCGTAGTCCAGCTCCAGCACGATGTCATAGTAGTCGCGCGCCGTGCCGGCCTGCGCCAGTTTGCGTCCGAAATAGCTCGGTTCGAGCGCATCGAGCGCGTGCACCAAGTGGGTCAGCGACGCCAGCGTTTCGGCGATGGGAACAGGCTGCGTCATCATGCGTCCTTCGGCCTTCTCGCCTGCAACAGGATGAAATGGATCCACGCCAGCGCCGGCAGCACCACCAGCACCAAAGCCAGGCCAGCCGGCATGGCAGGCAGGAAGTGGATGCCGGCCGCCAGGAAACCGGCGGCGGCCAGCCAGAAGCGCCAGTCGAAAGCATAGGCCTTGCGCGCCACTGTCGCCAGCGCGATGCGCCAGAATTCGACCAGCGCCCAGACGCTGCCGGCCAGCAGCAGCGCCGTCACGGTATTGGCTTCGGGCGCGTCCGGATAGGTGCGCACCAGGTGGTACAGCAGCACGGGAAAGCCGCCAGCGACCGCCAGGGTGGCAGGACCGGCCGCGATGATGGCTTCGACCAGCTGCCCTTTTGAACGATGATCCACTGCCGGCTCCTAGGCGACCGCGCCCGAATGGGCGGCGATCACCCGCAGCGACCCGTCGGCAGATTGCACCCATACGCGCGTAAAGCGGAAGTCGCCATGCGTTTCGGTGTCGTGATAGGTGCCTGTCAGCTGCACGCGCACCGACACGACCGCCACATGGCCGTTGATGCGGACCTGCTGCTCGGACGCGTGCAGTTCGGTAATCGTCAGCAGGCGCTGCCGATGCGCGGCCAGGTCGGCCTGCTTGCTCAGCAGATGGCCCAGGTGGTTGGTAAACACCAGGTCGTCGGCCAGCAGGGCGTCAAGTTGCGCGACGTCGGAATCCATCATGGCCAGGCGCAGGCGCTCTTCCGCATTGAGGACTTGTGCTTCGTTCAGTTCGTTCATGTTTTCCTTGTGAGATGGCATTCGGGGGATCAAGCAAAGACCAGGCAAGCATGCCATGCCGGCCTGCATTCTACTATCCGCCGGACGGCTTATAACCGGCGCACATATTCATATAGCGTAATATTCGCAGCCAGCCGCACCTGCCCGCCCCCATAGTACGGTAGAGTGCCTGCCCTTCGGCACCAGAGCAGCTGCCATGTTGCAAACGGCAAAGTTCTATAAAATGCCGTGTGCAGTCAAAACCAAGAAAACCAGGATAAGGCCCTTTATGGCAATCACCATCATTCTCAATCTGATCATCGCGCTGCTGGTCATCGCCTTCATGTTCCGCCAGCAAAGCCGCCACGCCACGTTTACCGTGCGCGTGTTTACCGGCCTGGGCCTGGGCGTGCTGCTGGGCGCGGCGGCGCAAGCCATCTATGGCGCCGACGCGGCCGCCATCGCCGGCACCAATGAATACCTCGATATCGTCGGCAGCGGCTATGTCAAATTGCTGCAGATGATCATCATGCCGTTGATCATGGTGTCGATTATCTCGGCCATTCTGAAACTCAAGGACGCGAGCTCGCTGGGCAAGATCAGCGTGCTGACCATCGGCACCTTGCTGATCACCACCACGGTGGCGGCCGCCATCGGCATCCTGATGGCGAAACTGTTCGGCCTCACCGCCGTCGGCCTGACTTCGAGCGCGGCCGAGGTGGCGCGCGGGGTGCAGTTGCAAGGCTCGCTGGAAACGGCCAAGGCCCTGTCGCTGCCGAAACTGCTGATCAGCTTTGTGCCGTCGAATCCCTTCCTCGACATGACGGGCGCGCGCAAGACCTCGACCATTGCGGTGGTGGTGTTCGCCATCTTTATCGGTATCTCGGCCACCGGCATCGCCGCGAAAAAACCCGAGATCTTCGCCTCGTTCGAGCAGTTCATGAAAGTGGCGCACGCCATCGTCATGCGCATGGTCACGCTGGTGCTGCGCCTGACGCCCTACGGCGTGTTCGCGCTGATGTTCGAAGTGGTGTCGAGCTCCAGCTATACCGATATTTTAAAACTGATCAATTTCGTGGTGGCCTCGTACAGCGCGCTGATACTGATGTTCCTGGTGCATCTGGCGATCATCGCCGGCACCGGCCTCAATCCGCTGCGCTTCGTGAAAAAAGTGTTCCCCGTGCTGGCGTTTGCGTTCACCTCGCGCACCAGCGCCGGCTCGATCCCGATGAGCGTGCAGACCCAGACCCGCCGCCTGGGTACGCCGGAAGGCATCGCCAACTTCGCCGCCTCGTTCGGCTCGACCATCGGCCAGAACGGCTGCGCCGGCATTTATCCGGCCATGCTGGCGGTGATGATCGCGCCCACCGTCGGCGTCGATCCGTTTACCATCAGTTTCCTGCTGCCCTTGCTGGCGATTATCACCATCGGTTCGGTCGGCGTGGCCGGCGTCGGTGGCGGGGCCACCTTTGCCGCGCTGATCGTGCTGTCGGCGATGGACCTGCCGGTGGCGCTGGCCGGCCTGCTGATCTCGGTCGAGCCGCTGATCGACATGGGCCGCACGGCGCTCAACGTCAGCGGCTCGATCACGGCCGGCACTGTCACCAGCCGCGTGATGGGGCAGACCGACCTGGCCGTCTACAACAGCGACGCGGCCGAGGACCTGGACGAGGCCGAGCACGCCATCTGAGGTTCAACGACCGAGTGCGCCACCGTTTGCCGCTTTCGTCTATATTGATGATTAATTGATATGAATGAAAGAGGCAGGCGATGGAACAGAAATGGCCGCAACAGATTTGGATCGTGCGTCATGGCCAGAGTGCCGGCAACGTGGCGCGCGATACCGCCGAAGCAGAAAAGCATCTGCTGATCAATATCGCCGAGCGCGACGTCGACGTTCCCCTGTCCACGCTGGGCGAGCAGCAAGCCCAGGCGCTGGCCGACTGGTTTGTCACCCTTCCTCCTGAGCAACAACCAACCGTGGTGCTGTATTCGCCGTACGTGCGCGCGCATGAAACGGCGCAGGCGGTGCTGTCCAGACTCGACAAATCGACGCTGGTGTCGGTGGTGGCCGATGAGCGCCTGCGCGAAAAGGAATTCGGCATCCTCGACCGCCTGACCGTGCACGGCATCGCCAGCAAATACCCGGAACTGCACGAGCAGCGCCAGCACGTGGGCAAGTTCTATTTCCGCCCGCCCGGCGGCGAAAGCTGGTGCGACGTGATTTTGCGCCTGCGCAGCGTGCTCGACACCGTGACGCGCGAATACCGCGGCGAGCGCGTGCTGATCGTTGGCCACCAGGTGATCGTCAACTGCTTCCGCTACCTGCTGGAACGCTGCGACGAGCAGGCCATCCTGGCGATCGACAAGGCGGCCGATGTGCCGAACTGCGGCGTGACCTCCTACGCTTTCAACCCCGCGCTGGGCAAGCACGGCAAGCTGCAGCTGGACCTGTGCAATTTTGTCGCGCCGCTGGAAGAATCGGGCACGCCCGTCACCGACCAGCCGGACATGCCGGCCGCGCCGAAAGCCTGACAAGGAGAGCGCATGGATGCCACCGCTATCACCGCCGCCCTGCTGCGCGGCTGGCCGCTGCCGATGCCCACGCCCGATGGCGACAAGGAAGTGCGCGGCCACCTTTTGATTATCGGCGGCTCGCGCGAAATGCCGGGCGCGATTATCCTGGCGGCCACGGCCGCCCTGCGCGCGGGCGCCGGCAAGCTGACCCTGGCCACCGCCGCCAGCGTGGCGCCGCAAGTGGCGGTAGCGATGCCGGAAGCGAAAGTCATTGGTCTCGAAGAAACGGCGCACGGCGGATTCCGGCGCGAAGCGAAAGACAAGCTGGCGCCGCTGGCCGGCAAGGTCAGCGCCGTGCTGGTCGGCCCGGGCATGAGCGACGACGCGGCCAGCTGCGAACTGATGCGCACCCTGCTGCCCGTGTTCGCCAACAGCCACCTTATTATCGATGCCTGCGCCATGAACGTGGTGTGCAACCCCAGCAACTTCCGCTTTGCCCAGCCGGTACTGATCACGCCGCACGCGGGCGAGATGGCGCACCTGACGCGCCAGAGCAAGGAAGCGATCCTGGCCGATCCGCTAGCTGCCGCCATCGAAGCGGCGCAGCGCTGGAATGCGGTGGTGGCGCTGAAGGGCGCCTCCACCGTGATCGCCACGCCCGACGGCCAGTGCTGGTCGCACGAGGGTGGCAATGTAGGCCTGGCGATTTCCGGTTCGGGCGATACGCTGGCCGGCATTATCACCGGCCTGGCCGCGCGCGGCGCGCCCCTGGAGCAGGCCTGCGCCTGGGGCATCGCGCTGCACGCGCTGGCAGGCGACCAGCTGGCGCTGCGCTTCGGCATACTCGGCTACCTGGCGCGCGAAATTCCGGCCGAGATACCGGCGCTGCTGCGCCATTTGGCGGCCTGAAGCTTGCATAAAAACAACAGCATAAGCATATCCGGAAAGAATCGTTAGTCCGGCCGCCGCCCTCCCTTAAGCTTCGATCAATTGTTTCCACATGATTAAGCTTAAAGGACCTCCCGTGCCACGACGCCACTTTTCCGCCAGCCTGCCTGCCACGCCCCTGCGCGCCATCGTTGTCGCCTGCGCCATGCTGGCCGCAGCGCCCGCCTGGGCACAGGAAACTTCCGACACCACGCCCGAGGCTGCCGGCATCGACCAGGTGACCGTGGTCGGCTCGCGCGTGCGCAACCGCACCGTGTTCGACAGCACGGTGCCGATCGACCGCTTCGGCGCGCGCGAAGTGTCCAACGCCCTGTCCAGCGGCGACGTCGGTGCGGCCCTGCAGAACCTGTCGCCATCGATCAACTTTCCGCGCATCGAATCGAGCGGCGCGTCGGACTCCGTGCGCGGCATTCAGCTGCGCGGCCTGGCGCCAGACCAGGTGCTGGTGCTGATCAATGGCAAGCGCCGCCATACCAGCGCCGTACTCGATACGGAAAGCAGCTTTTCCGGCACCGTGCCGGTCGATATCAACGCGATCCCGCCCGGTGCGATCGACCATATCGAGATCCTGCGCGACGGCGCCGGCGCCCAGTACGGCAGCGACGCGGTGGCCGGCGTGATCAATATCGTGCTGAAAAAAGCCCGCACGGGCGGTGCCGCCTCGGTCAGCTACGGCGCCAACCACACCCATTTTGACCCGACCGGCCAGACGCTGACGGACGGCCAGACCAGCATCGTCAACGCCGACTATGGCGTGCCGCTCGGCGACGCCGGCTACTTCCGTTTTGGAGCGGAAACGCGGCGCCGCTCGCCGACCGAGCGCGCCGGCACCAGCGACGCGGGCTGGACCTCGTACAACTTCACGCCGGCCGACCAGGCGCTGGACGGCAAGGTGGTGTTCAAGTCGGGCGACTCGCGCCAGCACAACAACTACCTGTTCTACAACGCGCTGCTGCCGCTGGCAAATGGCCTGGACCTGTACTCGTTTGCCACCGTCAATGACCGCAAGTCCGATGGCAGCGCCTATTTCCGCTATCCGGGCGACCCGTCGAACGTGCCGGCGCTGTATCCGAACGGCTACCGCCCCGTCACCAATGGCGACAAGCGCGACGTCAGCCTGGTGGCCGGCCTGCGCGGCACGGCAGCACAGTGGAGCTGGGACCTGAGCGCGCGCCACGGCGGCGACCGCTTCGACTATGGCGTGACGCAATCGGTAAACGCCTCGCTGGGCGCGGCCAGCCCCACCAGTTTCCACTTGGCCAGTTTTGATTTCCGCCAGAATGCGCTGAACCTCGATGCCACGCGCAGCATCGAGCTTGGCCTGCCGGCACCGCTGAACGTCGCGGTGGGCGCCGAGTGGATGCGCGAAACGTATCAAAGTTCCGCCGGCGACCCGGCTTCGTATGCGGCCGGCGCCATCACCGACGCGCCGCCCGGCGCGCAGGCGGGCCCGGGCTTGCGTCCATCGGATACCTACGACGGCAGCCGTCAGATCCGTTCGGTGTACCTCGATGCGGAAACCGATCTGACGCCGCGCCTGCTGGTCGGCGCCGCCGCCCGCTACTCCGACTACAGCGACTTCGGCAGCGCCAGTACCGGCAAGCTGTCCAGCCGCTACAAAGTCACCGAAAACTTCCTGCTGCGCGGCTCGCTGTCGAACAGTTTCCGCGCGCCGGCGCTGGTGCAGACGGGTTTCCGCTTTGCCACGCTGAACTTCAATGCGGACGGCACGGCGCTGCAGACGGCGGCCCTGCTGCCGGCCAGCGACGCCCTGGCGCGCAGCTTTGGCGCGCAGGACCTGAAGCCGGAAAAATCCACCAACCTGTCGCTGGGCCTGGCCTGGAAACCGGCGCAAGCCACCAGCCTGACGGTGGACGCCTACGTGATCCGCATCCGCGACCGCATTACGCGCTCGAGCGACCTGCAAAGCGATGCCGTCACGGCCTACCTGGCGCAACAGGGGCGCAGCGATATCCAGTCGGTGGCCTACCTGGCCAATCTGCTCGACACGCGCACAAAAGGTCTCGATGTCGTGCTGAACCACGATCTGGCCGTTTCCAACGGCAAGCTGAACCTGAGCGCGGCGCTCAATCTGAACAAGACCAGCCTGGACAAGGTGCGCCAGAGTTCCAGTGCACTCTCCGCCATCGATCCCGATCTCACCCTGCTGACGGACACCAGCCTGTTTCGCATCAGGAACGCCTCGCCAAACAGCAAGCTGATCTTGGGCGCCGACTGGCAGGCGGCAAGCTGGGGCCTGCAGGCGCGCGCCACGCGCTTTGGCCAGCTGAAAGACTTTTCATATGACAGCGATGCACCGCTGATCGACGGCATCCCGGCCCAGCGCTTCGGCGCCGTCTGGTCGCTGGACCTGGAAGGCCAGCTGAAACTGACCAGACAGCTGACCCTGAGCGCGGGCGGCAACAATATCCTGGACCGCTATCCGCAGCGCGTGCGCGAAACGAATAACGCCACCTATGGCGGCGCCCTGCCCTACAATTTCATCAACCCGATCGGCGTGAATGGTGCGTACTTCTACGCCAAGCTGAGCTACACTTTTTAATTAGCAATGAAAAAATCCATGATCACCAACACCCTCTCCCGACTCGTCGCCGGCGCCTGCCTGGGCGCGCTGATGCTGTCCACCCAAGCCGCCACCCCGCTGGTGCTGATGACCGACTTCGGCACGGCCGACGGCGCCGTTTCCGCCATGCATGGCGTGGCCTATGGCGTCGACCCCAAGCTGACCATTTCGGACCTGACGCACCAGATTCCCGACTACGATATCTGGCTGGGCGCCTACCGCCTGTACCAGACGGCCAACTACTGGCCCGAAGGCACGGTGTTCGTCTCCGTGATCGATCCGGGCGTGGGCACGGCGCGCAAGTCGGTGGTGCTGAAAACGAAGAATGGCCGCTATTTTGTCGGCCCCGACAATGGCTTGTTTACGCTGATCGCCGAGCGCGACGGCGTGGCCGAGCTGCGCGAGATCGATGAAAAGGTCAACCGCCTGGCCGGCTCCGGCGAATCGTACACCTTCCACGGCCGCGACGTGTACGCCTATGTCGGCGCGCGCCTGGCCTCGGGCGCCATCACGTATGAACAGGTGGGCCCGGTGCTGCCGGGCGAATCGGTGGTGAAGATCGCCTACCAGCACGCTGTGCGCGAGGGCAATACCATTCGCGGCATCGTGCCGGTGCTGGACGTCAAATATGGCAATGTGTGGACGAATATCCCGAAGGCGCTGCTGGACGAATTGCAGGTCAAACTGCACGACCCGCTGCAGGTGCGCATCCTGCACAAGGGCAAGCAGGTGGCAAAAGTGACGGCACCGTTCGAGCACACGTTTGGCGGCGTGGCCAAGGGCAAGCCGCTGGTCTACCTGAACAGCCTGCTGGATGTGGCGGTGGCCATCAGCCAGGGCGACTTTGCAGCCAAGCACCATATCGAATCGGGCGTGGACTGGGAAGTGGAAGTGAGCAAGGTCAATCCGAAGTAATCTGTTGCGGCCGGGGCGTCCTGTCCCGACCCTCTCCCTCGTTTGTAAACTGTGTCGATTTGTAAATCGCGTGAACCTGTGGCCGTTTGCCCACTCTAATTTGGGCAAGCGATGCCAGCCTTGTTCTGCACGAACAAACCATCCAACCGCAGTTTCCAAGCGAAAGGGAACATCATGACGGCTTCATTGACAACCACCAGCAAACTCCTCCTCGGCAGCGCCCTCGCCTGTGCGCTGCTGGCCGGCTGCAACAAGCGCGAGGATACGGTAGCGACGCCACCGGCCACCACGGTCACGCCGGCCGTGCCTGAAACCCCAGCCACACCGCCGGCCGATACGGCGCCTGCGCCGGTCACGCCCGCACCGGACGCCACCACCCCGCCGCCGGCCGGCACCACCAATCCGGATGGGACCACCACGCCGCCGGGCGGGACCACGCCACCGGGCGGAACCACGCCGCCAGCATCGTAGGTCGGGTAGGTCGGATTAGGCCGCAGGCCGTAATCCGACAACATCGTTGGCATATGCCGGTGGTGTTGTCGGATTACGCGCTTGCGCGCTAATCCGACCTACGTGGTTCGCGGCAAACCGGTCATTTATGCAAACTCACCGCCGCCGCCGCAGGCGTCCTGCGTCCCATCAAAAACAGCACGGCCTTTTTCAGCATGCGGTAGACAAAGCGGATCAGCAGCAGGGTCAGCACGCATTCGATCAGGGTCAGCAGGATGGCAAAGACGACCGGCATGCGTTCGGCGCGCCAGTGGTATTTGGCGACCGCGCCATCGCGGGCGATCTCGATGCTGTCGTAGAAGGTCGGCACCACCAGCAGGGTCAAAATGGTCGAGGTGATGGTGCCGCCGATAATCGCAATCGCCAGAGGACGGTAGAATTCGCCGCCTTCGCCCAGGCCCAGCGCCACCGGGAACATGCCGGCAATCAGCGCAAACGTGGTCATCAAAATCGGGCGCAGACGCATGCGGCCTGCATACATCAGCGCGTCTTCGCGGCCGTAGCCTTCTTCCTCGCGCTTGCGCGCCGCGTCGAGCAGCAGGATGGCGTTCTTGGCGACCAGGCCCATCAGCATGATGATGCCGATAAAGCTCATCAGGTTGAGGGTATTGTTGGTGATCACCAGCGCCACCACCACGCCGATCAAACTGAGCGGCAGCGACATCATGACGGCAATCGGCGTCGTGAACGAGTTGAACTGCATCACCAGGATCAAATACATCAGGCCGATCCCCATCACCAGCGCGATCACCATCTGTGTAAACAGTTCCTGCTGGTCCTGGCCGGCGCCGCCCAGCGCCAGGCCATAGCCGGGCGGGAAGTCGATCGACTTGGCCAGCGCCATCGCGTCGCTGGTGACTTCGCCGTTCGAGCGGCCCTGGGCATTGGCGGAGACGGTAATCGTGCGCTTGCCGTTCTTGTGCTCGATGCCGGACGGACCCTTGCCCATGGTAATGGTGGCGATCTGGTCCAGCGGCACCATCTGACTGGTACCCGTCACGCTGATCGGCAGGCGTTCGATATTTTCCGACGCCACGCGGTCTTCGGGATGCAGGCGCACGGCCACGTCGCGCGTCTCGCCGGTCGGATCGACCCAGTCGCCCACTTCCACGCCCGCAAACGCCACGCGCAAGGACTGCGCCGCATCGTTGACGGAGATGCCCATCGAGTTGGCCAGGCCGCGGTTCAGTTCGATTTTCAGCTCGTTCTTCGGATCCTGCTCGGACAGGCCGACGTCAACCGCGCCCGGCACCAGGCGCAGCTTGTCCATGTACGCGTTGGTGATTTCCATCAGCTTGCGCGAATCGGGCCCGGTGAATTCCACCTGGATCGGTTTCTGCGAGCCATTGCTCAGATCATCCTGCACCACATATTCGGCGCCGACCAGGCGCGACATTTTCTCGCGCAGTTCGACCGCCACTTCCTTGGCCGAGCGTTTGCGCGTGTTGCGCTTGCCGATATCGACATAGATGCGTCCGCCTGCCGCCGTCACCGAGCTGTTGGTGTCCTTGGTTTCCGGCAAGGTACGCGCCAGCACGGCCGCCGCTTCCAGTTTCAGGCGCGAATACTCGATGCTGCTCGACGACGGCGTGCGCACATTGATCATCAGGTTGCCCGAGTCGGAGGCCGGCAGGAAGCTGGTGCCGCCGTGCGTGGCATGCAGCGCGATGGCGGCCACCAGCGTGCCGAAAGCGATCACGGCCATCCAGCGGCGGTGATGCAGGGCCCAGGCAATCACGTTGCCGTAGCGGTCGGCCTGGTGGTCGAACCAGTGATTGAAACGGTCGAGCACGGCGCTGATGCCTTTTTTCGGCGCCGTATGATGGTCGGCCGGGTCGCCCCAGTAAGCCGACAGCATCGGGTCGAGCGTAAACGAAATGCCGAGGCTGACCAGCACCGAGCAGGTGACGGTCAGGGCGAACGGACGGAACCACTCGCCCGAGATGCCGGGCATGAATGCGACCGGGATAAACACGGCAATAATCGAAAACGTTGTCGCCGCCACCGCCAGGCCAATCTCGGCCGTGCCTTCCAGCGCCGCCTTGCGGCGGTCCTTGCCCATCTGCATGTGACGCACGATGTTTTCCCGCACCACGATGGCGTCATCGATCAGCACGCCGATCGCCAGCGACAGGCCCAGCAGGGTCATGAAGTTCAGGGTGAAGCCGCACAGCCAGACGGCGATAAAGGCCGCGATCACGGAAGTGGGCAAACTCAGCGCCGTGATCAGCGTCGAACGCCACGAGTTCAAAAAGGCGTAGACGACGAAGATGGTCAGCACGGCGCCCAGCACCAGCGACTCGATTACGTTGTTCAGGCTGTGCTGCGCGTTTTCGCCGCCGTCGCGCGTTACTTCCAGCTTGGTGCCTTCGGGCAGGGTCTTGTTGATCTCGGCCATCATCTCGCGGATCTTGTTGGCCACGCTGACGGTGGAGGCGTCACGCACGCGGGTGATCGAGATCCCCACGTTCGGCTTGCCGCTGCGCACGCTCATGCTGCTCACTTCCGCAAAGCCGTCTTCGATGGTGGCCACTTGCGCCAGGCGCACGATTTCCTCGCCGCGGCGCTTGATCACCACCTGTTCAAAATCCGACGGCGACTCGATGCGGCCCACCAGGCGGATGCTTTTCTCGTCCAGGTTGCCGCGCACCTTGCCCACCGGCGCATTGGTATTCTGGTTGCGCAAAGCCGTCACCACGTCGCTGACGGAGACGTTATATTCGCGCAGCTTTTCCGCACGCAGCAGCACCGACAGTTCGCGCTTCAGCGAACCGCCCACATTCACCAGCGCCACGCCATCAACGGCGCGGAAGCGGTCCGACAGCACGTCTTCGGCCAGGCGCGAGATTTCCGCGTGGCTTTGCGAACTCGACGACAGCGCCAGCTGCATGATGGGCTCGGCGCCCGGATCGATGCGCTGCAGGATAGGTTCGCGCATCTCCAGCGGCAGCTTGTAGCGCACCGCGGCGATCGCGTTGCGGATATCGTCGGACGCCTCGATCAGGTTGGTCTTGAAGGCAAACTGCAGGAAGATGCTGGCCGAGCCTTCATTGGCCGAGCTGTTGATTTCTGTCACGCCGGAAATGCTTTGCAGCGATTTTTCCAGGCGGTTGACCACTTCGCGCTCGACCGTGTCGGGCGAGGCGCCAGGGTAAGGGATGCTGACGACGATAAACGGCACTTCGACGTCCGGGTTCTGGTTGACGCGCAATTTGGACAGCGCCAGCAGGCCGACGCACATCATCGCCAGGATCAATACGATGGTGGCGGTAGGCCGCTTGATACTGAAATCGGAAAGGAACATGGTTTAGTTTCCTTTGGCGACGGCAGGCGCATTGACGCTGCTGGCAACCGCGGCGGCCGGCAGTTTTTTCGGCGCCGCCAGTTCCACCTGCTGGCCATCCTTGAAGGTCGAGCCGGGCGTGCGCAGCACGGCGTCGCCGCTGGCCAGGCCGCTTTGCACTTCCCACTGGCCGGTGCGGATATCGCGCGCGCCGATGCGCAGCACGGTCTTGTGCAGCGCCTTGTCCTTGATCTTCCAGGTGTAGGTCTGGTCGCCCGCCTTGACCAGCGCGGAGTCGGGAATCATCACGGCGCTGACGGTGTCGGCTTCGATGCGGCCTTCCGCATACAGGCCGGCCACGCGCGGCTGGGTCTTGTCATTGAAGTCGACCAGTACCGCCACCTGGCGCGTGACCGAATTGGCGGCCGGATCGACGCGGCGCACCTTGCCCAGGAAATCCTGGCCCGGATAGCCGTTGATGCGGAAACGCACCGCCTGGCCCACCTTGACCACGCCGATCTTGTCGGCCGACACCAGGCCTTCGAGGCGCATGCTGGTCGGATCGATCACGCGTATCAGTTCCTTGCCGATCTGCGCCGTGTCGCCATTCGAGACCTTGCGCTCGCTGACGATGCCGTCGAACGGCGCGCGCACGAGGGTGCGCTGCAGCTGCTGGCGCGCCTGCACGGCGCGGCTCTTGGCGGCCGACAGGTCGCTCTGCGCATTATTGCGGCGAATTTCCGTGTCTTCCAGCGCCTGGGTCGAGGTCATGCCCGACGCGCGCAGCGTCTTCATGCGCTGGAACATGCGCTCCGACTGCTCCAGCACCTGGCTGGCGGCGCGGCTCGCTTCGTCGGCCGAGTTGACGCTGTCGCGGATCGAGGTTTCATCGAGCCTGACCAGGATATCGCCGCGCTTGACCGCTTCGCCGTTTTCCTTCATGACCTGGATCACCACGGCCGACACTTCGGCGCGCAGGTCCGCATTGCGCTCGGGCTGCACCGAGCCGGTAATGACCGGGCCGGAGGCCAGCGCATTGCTTTCGATGGTCAGCACGTCTTCCGGCGACACCAGCAGTTTGGCCGCTGCGCTGGCCGGCGCCTTGCCGTCCTTGCCATCCTTGCCGCCCCCCTTTCCAGGATCCTTCGACTCTTTGCCGCAGGCAGCCAGGGCGGAAGCAATGGCCAGAACAAACAGGGTTTTGCGCAACATGGGTATTTCTCCGGATAGAAGGCTTTGCACGTCGACATGGCAGCCGGATCAGGCGCTGGCGACACACACGATTATTTTTTATTAAAACCACAACCGGCAGAGTATCTCCAGCGCCTTCGGCGATGTCAATCAGCCGATTCCTGTAATGCTTTAATCAGGGGATGAAACGTAGTTTTTACGCCCTGAAACGCAAAACCCCGCCGGGCAGCGGGGTTTTGTATTGACAGCAAGAACGAAAATCAGCGGCCAAAAACCGCATTGACCAGGAAACCGATCGCCACGCCGGTGCACAGGCCGCCGGCGATTTCCACCAGCGTATGGCCCATGCGTTCGCGCAGCCAGGTGTGCGCCGGGCTGGCCGCTTCTTTCGCCAGCCGGTTGATGGCGCCGGCCTGCTTGCCCACGTGCTGGCGCAGGCTGTTGGCGTCGATGATGACGATAAAGGCCAGCGTGACGGCCACGCCGAAGGCCGGGTGGCCGATCCCTTCGCGCAGGG
>NZ_DAMAGB010000041.1:0-43205 GCF_031995485.1 Janthinobacterium sp. | reverse complement strand
GCGCAGGGCGATCAGGGTCGCCATGCTGGAGACGACGGCGCTGTGGTTGCTGGGAAAGCCGCCATTGCCCACCAGCCCGAACGCCCACTGGCGCGTGCGGGCGCTGTTGATCAGGAATTTGATCGGGCCGACCAGGATCCAGGTGATCAGGGGCGTGACGAGGTAAGCGATATCCACGGGTGTTCCTTGTTGTCTATGTTGGTCAGATGCCATTCCAGGCGCGCCGCAATTATCGCAGATCGGCCGGGATCGAAGAACCAACATTTCCATGCGCAGTTTCATTCGTACAAAACGCGATTGATGGCAACAAGTAATATAAAATCATGGCGTATACAACAATTGACGTAAAACAATACGTCTCAGATCAACAAGTAACGGGGTCCCCATGAAGCATTTCAGAATTTCCTTTTTAGTGACCTTTATCCTGATGGCGGTCTCGGGCTGGTGGGGCTATACCCACGGCGGCACCAGCGGCATGCTGCAGGCGCTGTGGATCACGGGCGTGCTGGGCGTGATGGAAGTGTCGCTGTCGTTCGACAATGCGGTGGTCAACGCCTCCGTGCTGCGCCACTGGAATGAATTCTGGCAAAAGCTGTTCCTGACGGTCGGCATCCTGGTGGCCGTGTTCGGCATGCGCCTGCTGTTCCCGCTGGTGATCGTCTCGGTCGCCACCGGTCTGGGCCTGATGGATGTCTGGACCATGGCCACCACCACGCCCGATATCTACGCGAAACACCTGACGGACAATCACGCGCAGGTGGCAGCGTTCGGCGGCGCCTTTTTGCTGCTGGTGTTCCTGAACTTCCTGTTTGACGACGAGAAGGAATTGCACTGGCTGGGCTGGGCGGAAGAAAAAGTCAATGCGCTGGGCACGGAAAGCCTGGCGGTGCTGATCACCATGGGCGCCGTGGCCGCGTGCGTGGCGATGGGCCCGGTCGATGAAAAATACAGCGTGCTGGCCGCCGGCATCGTCGGCATTGCCGTCTACCTGGGCGTGAACTGGATCAGCGGTTTGCTGGAAGAAGGCGAACCGGACCTGCAGGACGAGGAAGATGACGGCGCTGTCGCCGTGAAGAACGGCAACGGCCAGCTGGTGAAAAATGTCGCGCGCGGCAGTATCGGCGGCTTTTTGTACCTGGAAGTGCTGGACGCCTCGTTCAGCTTTGACGGCGTGATCGGCGCGTTTGCGATCACCAACGACGTCGTCATCATCATGCTGGGCCTGGCGATTGGCGCCATGTTCGTGCGCTCGATGACGGTGTTCCTGGTACACAAGGGCACGCTGGACGAATTCGTCTACCTGGAACACGGCGCGCACTACGCGATCGGCATCCTGGCATTGATCATGCTGGGCTCGGTCAAGTACCATATCCCGGAATGGTTCACGGGCCTGTCGGGCGTGGCCTTCATCCTGGTATCGCTGTGGTCATCGCTGCGCTACCGGAAACGGCATGCGGCGTCGGCTTGATAAAGCCGATTTCGTCACCATATGCAGTGCATGGATCAAGCCTGCGCGCTTGATCCATCCGGGCATACAAGTAATCCATTACTGAAAAGGAGCACCACATGGCAATCAGTTTGCAAAAAGGCGGCAACGTCAACCTGAGCAAGGAAGCACCGAACCTGAAGAAGATCATCATCGGCCTCGGCTGGGATCCTCGTTCCACGGACGGCGCCACCTTCGACCTTGACGGCAGCGCCTTTCTCCTGAAAAACGACGGTAAAGTGCGTGGCGACTCCGACTTTATCTTCTACAACAACCTGAAATCGACCGACGGCTCCGTCGTGCACACCGGCGACAACACCACCGGCGAAGGCGAAGGCGACGATGAGCGCATCGAGATCGACCTGACCCGCGTGCCAGCCGACATCGAACGCATCAGCATTACCGTCACCATTCACGACGCCGACGCGCGCCGCCAGAACTTCGGCATGGTGTCGAAAGCCTTTATCCGCTGCCTGAACGCGGAAGGCGAAAAAGAGATCGCCCGCTACGACCTGTCCGAAGACAGCTCGACCGAAACGGCGATGATCTTTGGCGAGATCTACCGCTACAACGGTGAATGGAAATTCAAGGCCATCGGCCAGGGCTTCAACGGTGGCCTGGGGCCTCTCGCACGTTCGTTCGGCGTGAACGCCTGATCAGGCACAGCAGCAATCAGTCACGGCCGCCTGGGACATATCAGGCGGCTTTTTTTTGGAGATTTATCATGCCAGTATTTAGTGTCACCGGTGACGTCGATCCCTTCCTGCATGTCAGCATGAAGCAGGGCGAAACCATCTATTGCGAGTCCGATGCGATGGTGATGATGGAAACGGCGCTCGACCTGAAGGGCAAGATGACGGGCGGCCTGGGCAGCGCCATCATGCGCCGCTTCGCCAATGGCGAGTCGTTCTTCCAGCAGCATATCGAAGCGGTGCGCGGCAGCGGCGACTGCCTGCTCTCGCCTACCCTGCCGGGCGCGATCGAAGTGGTCGACGTCGGCGCGCGCCAGTATCTGCTGAACGACGGCGCGTTTGTCGCCGCCACCTCCGGCACCGAAATGAAGGTGCGCACGCAAAGCATCGGCAATGCGCTGTTTGCGCAGTCGGGCGGCTTTTTCGTGATGGAGACGGCCGGCAGCGGCCAGGTGGTGGTGTCCGGTTTCGGCTCCATGTTCCAGCTCGACGTGGAGCCGGGCAAGGATGTCGTGATCGACAATTCGCACGTGGTCTGCTGGGACAACAGCCTGAAATATGAAATCTCGGTCACCACCGGCGGCGGCAACAGCGGCGGCGGCATCGGCGGCTTCCTCGGCAATATCGTCAACAGCGTGACCAGCGGCGAAGGCATCGTGCTGCGCTTTTCCGGCTCCGGCAAGGTCTTTATCTGCTCGCGCAACCGCGACGCGTTCCTGAAGTGGACGGCATCGGGAAAAGCAGGGTAATATTTTGTCGTTTTGCTATAGTTGCTAAGGCCAGGTTAAGTCAGGCTGGCTACCATCTCCGCGCGCACGTGCCTTCACGCTGCGCGCGGTTTTTCTTTCGCTTCTTCACCGGTCCCCGTACATGCAAAGAGTCTGGTTCAACAAAACATTTTCCTCGGTCGCCACGGCCATGCGCCTGATCCGCGAAGCCGACATCGCCGCCACCGGCGGCCAGCGCCGCTATCACCTGATCTATACCAATCCGAACGAACACGCGGCAGCCTTTTTGGCGGCCGACGAATACGCGGTCGAACCGAGTGACCTGAAGGGCGAAGACTACCTGGAATGGTGTTTGGAATTCTGCCGCGAACGCGCCATCACGATTTTCTGGCCAGGCCGCGCCGCCGGCCGGATCGCCAGCGCGCGCGAGCGCTTTGCAGCCATCGGCACGCGCGTGCTGAGCGTGGCGACCGAAGAAGTGCTGGTCCTGATGCATGACAAGGCGCGCTTCTGCGCCGGCCTCGACCTGCCGATGGCGCCGGTGGCCGACACGCGCGCCGTCAGCACGATCGCCGAATACGATGCGGCCTTTGCCGAGCTGCGTCCGCTGCACGAGCGCCTGTGCATCAAGCCGTCCGAATCCGTGTATGGCCTGGGCTTTGCCGTGCTCGACGAACGCTCCAGCGCCCAGCTGCTGCTGGCCGGCGCCGACTACAAGATCAACACGCAGGAACTGCGCGATGGCCTGGCGCAGATGGAGTCCTTCAGGACGCTGCTGCTGATGGAATACCTGGACGGCCATGAATACAGTGCCGACTGCGTGGCAGACCAGGGCAGGCTGGTGTGCGCGATTCCGCGAAAAAAATTGCATGCGCCGGGCAGTGGCCAGCTGATCGAACTGCGCGAAGAACTGCTGGCCGCCTGCGACAAGCTGGCGCGCGATTACCAGTTGAATGGCGTGTTCAATATCCAGTTCCGCGAAGGCGCCAAGGGCCTGGCGCTGCTCGAGATCAATCCGCGCATGTCGGGCGGCATCGGCATGGCCTGCGCGGCCGGACCCAACCTGCCGTATATCGCGCTGGCCGGCTTCGACCAGGGCTATGAAAACGTCACGATTCCTGCCATCCGCGAAGGCATGCGCGTGGCCGAAACGGCGTATCCGGTGGAACTGCCATGACCACCATCCGCCAGCAGATGCCAACCGGCGAGCTGACCCTGCAGGTCGACGAGGCGCGCTTTGCGCTCGACGAGCTGATCGGCTACGCGGCGCGCGCCAACGCCAAGCGCGGCTTCCTGTTCCTGTCCAAAGTGCTGGGCAAGCACTGGCCCGTCACGCCAGGCGCAATGGAAGCGATCCACACCGACCTGGCCGCGCAGATTCCACCGGACCTGCCCGGCCCGGTGGTCTTTATCGCCATGGCGGAAACCGCCGTGGGCCTGGGCCAGGGCGTGTTCGAGGCGTGGCTGCGGGCGCATCCCGGCAGCGAAGGCCTGTTCCTGCACAGCTCGCGCTACCGCGTGGGGTCGGTCCCCTTCTTTGAATTCGAAGAGTCGCACAGCCATGCGCCGCGCCAGTTTCTGCATCTGTCCGATTCGGCCAGCGCCGTGTTCGCGCGTGCGCGCAGCCTGGTGCTGATCGACGACGAAGCGTCGACCGGCAATACCTTCGCCAACCTGATCGGCGTGTGCCGCACGCGCTATCCGCAACTGGAGCAATTGCACCTGGGCGTGATCACCAACTTCATGGGCCAGGACGCCAACGCCGGCTTGAGCCAGCGCTTCGGCCTGCCCACCACCGTGGGCGCGGCCCTGTCCGGCCGCTACGCCTTCACAATGGGCGAGACGCCGGCACCGGTGGCCACCAGCGCGCAGCGCTTCGAAGCCGACGCGGAGCGGGGTGCCAGCGACGCATTCGGGCGTATCGGCGTCGACCGCCCGTTGATGCCGCCGCAAGCGCTGGCCGCGCGGCTGGCGCAAGGCATAGCCGACGGCGAATCCGTGCTGGTGCTGGGCACCGGCGAATTCATGCACCCTTCGTTCCTGCTGGGGCGCGAACTGGAGGCACTGGGCAAGCGGGTGGTGGTGCAATCGACCACGCGCTCGCCCATCCTGTCGTGGGGTTCGGTCGGCCATATCGTCTACTGCGACGACAATTACGGCGAAGGTATCGCCAACTACCTGTACAACGTGGCGCCTGGCCAATACCAGCACGTCTTCATCTGCCATGAAACCCCGGCCAGCCCGGCCCTCATGCAACTCGCCGGCCAGCTCCATGGCCGCCTGTTCCACTTTCAGTCAGAGACCAAAATTGAAGAAATTCCTGTTTGTTGACCTGGACGACACACTGTTCCAGACCCCGAAAAAAGTTCCCGGCGAGACCGACCTGCAGCCGGCCGCCTATCTGAAAAATGGCGACGCCTGTTCGTTTACCACGGCGCGCCAGCGCGCGTTTTTTGAATTCGCGCAAAGCGGCATGACGCTGATCCCGGCCACGGCCAGGAATGGCGACGCGTTCCGCCGCGTCGACCTGCCGTTTGCCAGCTACAGCGTGCTCGATTACGGCGGCATCGTGCTGCAGCCGGGCGGCGCGCTCGACGCGGGCTGGCTGGCGCTGATGCAAAGCGATATGCAAGTTGCCCTGCCCGGCCTGACGGACGCCATGCGCATCATCGACGACTTCCAGGTGAAGGCCGGCATGCCGTCGCGCGCGCGCCTGATCGAGGACTACGGCACGCCGTTCTATGTGGTGGTGAAAGACCATGAAGCGCGCGGCGAACGCCTGGCCGATATCGAACAGCAGGTGCTGCTGGAGTGGATCGCCAAGGAAGGTTCGGACTACTTCATCCACCGCAACGGCAACAACCTGGCCGTGCTGCCGAAAAGCCTGAACAAGGCGCGTGCGGTGGCCTACCTGCGCGCGGAACTGGAAGCCGAGCATGGCCCGATCCTGAGCTTCGGCATGGGCGACAGCCGCTCGGACGCGCGTTTCATGGCCGCCTGCGACTACGCCATCATCCCCAACGGCACCCAGCTGGCGGCGCTGACGGTGGGCGCGCTATGAGCAATCTGACGACGCAGCATTTCAGCGGCAGCTACCGCCAGCAAGATGTCGAGTTTCTGTTGACACCGATGGCGCTCGAGCCGATCCGCGACCTGGCCGAAAAGGAACGCCTGATCCAGTCCGGCCAGCGCCACTACAGCGAGATGCTGTCGCCCGAGTCGCTGCCCTCGCCCGCCTACCTGGCGCTGTTCCAGAGCGCGTTTGCCGCCAACCGCCTGCAGATGGCGCGCGACTGCCTGCGCCTGGCCGCGCTGATTGCTGCGCGCCGCGAAGGGGCGATTACGCTGGTATCGCTGGCACGCGCCGGCACGCCGGTCGGCGTGATCCTCAAGCATCTGCTGATCCAGGTGTTCCAGCGCGAGTGCAGCCATTATTCCGTCTCCATCATCCGCGACCGCGGCATCGACACCAACGCCATCAGGCACATCCTGACGCACGGCCACGCGGCGGACTCCATCGTGTTTGTCGACGGCTGGACGGGAAAAGGCGTGATCTCGCGCGAACTGCGCCAGACCGTCAATGACTACAACGCGCAGCACGGCACCGGCATCGATGGCGGCCTGTTCGTGCTGTCCGACCTGGCCGGCACCGCCGCCTGCGCCGCCTCGTCCGACGACTACCTGATCCCGTCGAGCATCCTGAACGCCACCGTGTCGGGCCTGGTCAGCCGCTCGGTGCTGAACGAGATGATAGCTCCCGGCGACTTCCATGGCTGCGTGTATTACGCGCAGTTCGAAGCCCACGACCAGTCGCGCCAGTTCGCCGACGGCCTGGTGGCGGACGCCATCGCGATTGCCGGCAGCAGCGGCGTGCCGCTGGCGGTGGCGACCGATGCACCGGCCATGGCGGCCCGTTCGCAAGCCTATATGGCGCAGGCGCAAGCCGAGTACGGCATCACCGACATCAACCTGATCAAGCCCGGTATCGGCGAAGCGACACGTGTGCTGCTGCGCCGCGTGCCGGAACGCCTGATCGTGCGCGACACGAATGCGCCGGACGTGGCACATTTGCTGCTTCTGGCACAAGAAAAAGCCATCCCCGTTACCGTACAACCGGCGCTGCCTTACCAGGCGGTCGCCCTTATCAGGAGCGCAGTCGATGGATAACTCCATACACCCACAAAGTGAACACAAGGCAGCACTCGGCGCATCGATGTATGTGCCCACCACGCACAAGGATTTGCTGGCGATCGCCAACGGCGACAAATTCAGCCATCTGCGCTCGGTGATCTTCTGCACCGAAGACGCCATCGCCGAACGCGAACTGAGCTACGCGCTGTTCAACCTGTCGCTGGCGCTGCAGAACATGTGCGAAGCGTCCGATACCTTGCGCTTCGTGCGCGTGCGCAATGCCGAAGTGATGGCGCGCGTGCTGGCCATGCCGGGCGTGGAAAAACTGGCCGGCTTCGTGCTGCCGAAATCCACGCGCCACAATTTTTCGTCGTACTTCGACCAAGTGCGCCACACGCATCACCTCCTGATGCCGACGCTGGAAACGGTGGAAGTGTTCGATGACGAAGAAATGAAGCTGTTCCGCGCCAAGCTGGCCGCGCCCGAGGTGCGTGCGCGCATCCTGGCGCTGCGCATCGGCGGCAACGACCTGCTGGCGCTGTTGGGCCTGCGCCGCCCGACCACCGGCACCATCTACCAGACGCCGCTGGGCCAGGTGATCGGTCGCCTGGTGACCATCTTCAAGCCGCACGGTTTCGAGCTGACGGCGCCCGTGTTCGAACACCTGACGCAGGACGACTGGCTGGCCGCCGAAGTGGCGCAGGACATGGCGCACGGCATGATCGCCAAGACCGCGATCCACCCGGACCAGGTGCCGCAGATCGAGCGCCATTACCAGGTGGCGCAGACCGATATCGAACTGGCGCTGCGCATCATCGACCCGGACAGCCCGGCCGTGTTCCGCATGCAGGAATCGATGTGCGAAGTGGCCACGCATTCGAGCTGGGCGCAGCGCATCATCGAGCAGGCGCGCCTGTTCGGCATCCGCCTGGCGGACGGCGCCGCGCTGCCGGCCACCGCCATCAATCTGACTCCACTGACCAGCAATGAAGGGACGGCACGACCATGACCAATTTCACACGCGGACAAAAAGGCAAGCTGGCCGACCTGGGGCTCAATGGCCCGTTTGCCGTCACCCTGGACATCGCTTCCGGCTCGATGGAAGTCGATGTCAGCTGCTTCGGCGTCGACGCTGCCGGCAAGCTATCGGACGACCGCTACATGGTGTTCTACAACCAGAAAAGCGCGCCCGACAACGCCGTCACGGTGGAACTCAATGGTCCGCGTTCGGTGTTCCAGATCGACCTGGCGCGCCTGCCCCAGTCGATCGACAAGCTGGTGTTCACTGCCGCGACGGAACAGGGCAGCATGCGCGCGCTGGGTGCATCCAGCCTGGCGCTCGGTTCCGCCGCCACGTTTGCGTTCGCCGGCACCGACTTCCAGGATGAAAAGGCCGTGATTATCGGCGAGCTGTATCGCCGCGACGGCAGCTGGCGCTTTGGCGCCGTGGGCCAGGGGTTTGCAGGCGGCCTGGCGGCGCTGCTGAAACACTTTGGCGGCAGCGAAGCGGGATCGTCCGCTCCTGCGCCGGCACCCGTGCCGACGCCGGTCCCGGCACCAGCCGCGCCACCGGCGAATAAAATCTCGCTGTCGAAAATCCGCCTCGAAAAACGCGGCGACAAGATCTCGCTCGACAAGCGCGACAGCGGCGGCTATGGCCGCATCAAGGTCAACCTGAACTGGAACCAGAGCGCCCAGCAGGGCCAGGCGCCGGCATCGAAACTGGACTCCGGTTTCCTCGGCAAGCTGTTCGCCAAGCCGGCCGGCCGCGCGGGCGGCATCGACCTCGATATCGGCTGCCTGTTCGAGATGAGCAACGGCAGCAAGAGCGCGGTGCAGGCGCTGGGCAACAGCTGGGGCGCGTTCGACCGGCCGCCGTACATCCACCTGGAAGGCGACGATCGCACGGGCAGCATCAGCAGCGGCGAAAACATCTTTATCAACGGCACCCACTTCGACCAGATCAAGCGCGTGCTGGTATATGCGTTCATCTACGAAGGCGTGCCGAACTGGGCCGCCACCGACGGCGTGGTGACGATCGAGATTCCGGGCCAGCCGACCGTCGAAGTGCGCCTGGACAGCGACAGCCAGCACGCCATGTGCGCGATCGCCATGCTGGAAAACCAGGGCGGCAACCTGCAGGTGACAAAACTGGTGGAATACTTCGGTGGCCAAGGTAAAATCACGGCGCACCAGGCGATGGACGAGCGCTACAATTTTGGCCTGAACTGGAAGGCCGGGCGCAAGGATTAATCACTGTTTTTAATCGAACCCAACGGCGTAAAACTGGGGTCGGACGGGGACACCGAGTCCCTCACGGTCCGACCCCGGCATTTGCAGTTGGGGGAAAAACGACGCAAACCAACGGCATTCAACCATGACCCCCACCACCAAAAAAGCCAGCATCGCCTTCGTCCTCTTCCTGCTCGCCGGCGCCGTGCTGCTGGCCGCCTACACCTGGCTGGCGCTGAGCTTTTCGTATTCGGAAGGCGAGCGGGCTGGCTACCTGCAGAAGTTTTCCAAGCGGGGCTGGGTCTGCAAGACCTGGGAGGGAGAGCTGCTGCTGACGGCATTGCCGGGCACGATACCGGAGAAATTCCAGTTCAGCGTGCGCGACGAGGAAGTGGCCAGGCAGCTGACGGCCGCTGCCGGCAAGCGCATCCTGATCAGCTACAGCCAGCACAAGGGCGTGCCGACCGAATGTTTCGGCGAGACCGAATACTATGCCGACAAGGTGGTCCTGAACAGTAATTAAGACCCGTTGCAGGCAGCATCAGCGCCGGTCCGCTTTACGCGGAACGGCGCTTTTTTTTATCAGTCGTCCTGGCGCGAGCGCCAGACGGTGCCGGTCACCGCATTGGTATGCGTCAGGCGATCGAGCACTTCGCGCGTCAGGTTGGCCGAGGTGGCGTGTTCGGCCTTGGCGCGCGCGGCAGTCAGGGTAGCGGAAAACTCCTGCTGCTTGTCGCGCAGGCTGGCGCGCAGTTCGCCCAGTTCGCGTTCCTGCTGCTGCGCGCGGCGCATTTCCAGTTCCAGCAGCTGCTGCTTGGCGACCGCCATCTCGCGCGTGGTGTCGGCCGCCTTGCGCTGCAGGGCCGCATGCGCCTGCGCGCTGGCCAGCAGGGCCTGCTGCGCTTCGAGCTTGTCCTGCGCCGCCTGGCGGGCCGCCATTTCGGCCTGTTCGCACAGGCGCGCCGCATCGCTGGCCTGCTGTTCCATCAGCGCGCGCGCTTCGGCGGCGGCAGCGCTCTGCTGTTCCGATTCCAGCCGGCCGGCAATCGCTTTCGAGGCCCGCTCTTCGGCTGCCGTGGCCTGGCGCTGCTGCACCAGCTTCTGGTCGATCAGCGCCAGCGACTCGCGCTCGCTGGCGACAAAGGCGCGCTCGGACGCCAGCAGTTCTTCGCCAGCCTGCGCCTTGTCGCTTTCCACGCGGGCCCGGTCGGCATGCACCAGGCCCAGCTCCACCGCCAGCCGCGCCTGCGCCTGCACCGCCTGCGCGGCAGCTGCCTTTTGTTCGCCATCGACCTGTGCCTGCTCCAGCAGGATGCGCGTGGCGGCCGCTTCCTGCTCCGCCGCGTCTTTCAATGCCAGTTCGGCCGCAGCCTGCGCCTGCAGCGCCTCGGCCTGCGCCTGTTCGGCAGCCGTGCGTTCTTGCGTCGCCTGCAAGGCCAGCACTTCCGCATCGAGCCTGGCCTTTAACGCGGCAATCGCACCCTGCTCCGCTTCGCAGCGCGCGCGTTCCTGCGCCGCCAGATGCTCGGCTTGCAATGCTTTTTCTTCGGCCAGCGTGGCCGCTTCCTGCTCTGCGGCCAGTTGCGCCTGCTCGCTGGCCAGCGCCTGCTGTTCGGCCGCATTCCGGCGCGCCGCAACGTCGGCAGCCTCGCGCGCCGCCTCGGCACGTTCGTGCGCCAGCCGCGCGGCCTGCTGCTGTTCTTCCTGTTCGCGCACGGCCGCTTCGGCCGCGGCCAGTTCGGCCGCTTCGCGTGCGCGCGTTTCCTGCAGCGCCGCCGTTTCCGCTTCCATGCGGGCGTGGCCGGCGATTTCCGCGTCCTGTTCGGCGGCGATGCGGGCCAGCGCCACGGCGCGCAGCTGCCGGTCCACTTCGATGCGCGCCTCGGTGGCGGCCAGGATGCGCACGTCGGCGTCGCGGCGCGCCTGGGCGCTGGCGGCAGCCACCATTTCCAGGCGCTCGCGGTGAATGGCCGCGTCGCGCAGTTCTTTTTCCGTCTGCAGGCGCAGGTGCAAGGATTGGGCCGCATGGCGTTCCGATTCGGCCTGCGCCAGCGCGATCGCTTCGCGTTCCTGCTCCAGGTGGGCCAGCGCGCGCGCTTCTTCCAGCGCCCGCACTTCGGCGGCGGCGCGGTTGAACGCCGATTCCAGCGCGATCTGGTCGGCGCGTTCGCGCTGCACCGTCAGTTCCAGCGCTTCGCTTTCCGCTTCGGCCAGCATTTGCGCCGTCTTGCGCGCCCCGTGGGCATGGCGTTCGCGTTCGCGCGCCATCACGGCCACGCGCGCGTCAGCGGACGCAATGCCGACCATTTCTTCCTTGGCCGCCTGCACGGCGGCGACGCGTTCGACCGCCTGCAAGCGCGCCTGCTCGGTCTGCACCTGCAATTCTTCGGCGGCGCGCGCGGCCTGCTCGGCCAGTTCGGACTGCACCGCCACCTGTTCGCTGGCGCGCAGCCGGCTCTCCTGCTCGGCGCGCGTGCGCAGCTCGGCGGCCATGCGGATTTCATTGTCGGATTCGACGCGGGCGCGCAATTCCGCCGTTTCCAGTTTGACCGCTTCCAGCCGTGCCACGCTGGCCTGGGCGGCGGCGCGCATGGTTTCCAGGCGTTCGCGGTTGGCGGCGATCGCTTCTTCGGCCGCCTGCGCGCTTTGCTGGGCGGCGGCGGCGGCGGCGGCATCGATGGCGGCGCGGTCTTCGGCCAGCGTGCGCACGCGCGCTTCGGCCAGCGCGCGGCTCTCGGCGGCGCAGGTGGCTTTCGCTTCCGCTTCGACGCGGGCAATCGCTTCGTGGATGGCTTTCAGTTCCATCTGGTGGCGGCCCGGTTCCGCAGCGTCGGCGCCGGTTTCAGTTTCCGGCGACGGCGAGACGGGGACCGCCTTGGCCTGGGCCACGGGCGTGTCGGAAGCGGAGTCCAGGTCCTGGAAATCATGCAGCGAGACGATGCTGTCCTGGCCGAACTCGTCGTCGGAATGGGCGTCGGACTGGGGCTGGATGTGCTGTGCTTGCATGATTTCTCGCTTGATCGGGTGAATTCCATTACCTGCAGGAATTATTACCACCATTATCAGGCAGGCAGATAGCGATCAGCACGGCAAGCAGAGGCCTGTTTACCGCGCTTTTCCTGATTTGCATCAGATTGATCAGATTGGCCAGAGCGGGGCTTCATCCATGAGAGCCACCTGCTCGCGCAGTTCGAGGATGCGGTCCTGCCAGTAGCGTTGTGTATTAAACCACGGAAAGGCGACGGGAAACGCCGGATCGTCCCAGCGCCGCGCCAGCCAGGCCGAATAATGGATCAGGCGCAGGGTACGCAGCGCCTCGACCAGGTACAGTTGGCGCGGCTCGAAATCGCAGAAATCCTCGTAGCCGGCCAGGATGTCGCTCATCTGGCGCACCTGGTCGCCGCGCTCGCCCGACAGCATCATCCACAGGTCCTGGATGGCCGGACCCATGCGGCTGTCGTCGAAGTCGACGAAATGCGGGCCGGCGTCGGTCCACAGCACATTGCCGCCGTGGCAGTCGCCGTGCGTGCGCAGCAGCGCCACGTCGCCGGCGCGGTCATAGCAGCGCTTGACGCCATCGAGCGCCTGCTGCGCCACGCTGGAATACGCGGCCAGCAGCTCGGGCGGCAAAAAGTTGCCTTCGAGCAGGAATTCGCGCGGCTCGACGCCAAAGGTCTGGTGATCGAGCGCCGGGCGCTGCTTGTAATCCGACAGCGCGCCGACCGCGTGGATGCGGCCGATAAAGCGCCCGATCCACTCCAGCGTGGCCGGATCGTCCAGCTCCGGCGCGCGGCCGCCGTGGCGGGGAAAGACGGCAAAGCGGAAGCCCTGGTACTGGTGCAGCGTGCTGCCGGCAATCTCCAGCGCCGGCACCACCTGGATTTCGCGCTCGACCAGTTCGGACACGAACGCGTGTTCTTCGAGGATGGCGGCATCGCTCCAGCGCGCCGGACGATAGAACTTGGCCACCAGCGGCGCGCTGTCCTCGATGCCGACCTGGTAGACGCGGTTTTCATAGCTGTTGAGCGCCAGCAGGCGGCCATCGCCGCGCAGGCCCACGCTATCGAGCGCGTCGAGCACGCAGTCGGGACTCAGTTCGGAAAAGGGATGGACGGGCCGGGCGTCCTCGTGCGGCGGGTTTTCGTTGTGCATAAGCGCCATTGTACGGGGCGCGGCGGCGTGCTGCAGAAACACTTCGGCGAGCGCAGGCAGCTAGGCGTATACTGTCGGCTTACTTCAAATAAAAGAGCAAGCCATGCAACTCGAACAGCCATTATCAGAAAAAGAATTTGACGAACTAGACCAATTCCTGTTGTCGGACCGGTGCTCCGAAGACGCCATGACCATGGATATGCTGCACGGCTATCTGACGGCCGTGGCCATCGGCCCTGAACCGATCATGCCGGCCGAGTGGTTGCCGCGCGTGTGGGGCGAAGATATCAAGGACGCGCCCAAGTTCAAGAACAGCAAGGAAGAAGAGCGCATCGTCAACCTGATCATGCGCTTCATGAACGAAGTGCTGGTGACGTTCGAAGTGGCGCCAAAAGAATTCGAGCCGCTGTTCGTCGAGCACGAGCACGCCGGCCAGACCCTGATCGACGCCGAAGCATGGTGCTGGGGCTTCTGGGACGGCATGGAACTGCGCGAGGGGTCGTGGGACGAGATCTGGGACTCCGAAGTGGGCGACCTGATGCAGCCGGTGTACCTGCTGGGCGCCGACGAGATCGAGGAAGAAGAACTGAAACTGGTGGAAGACCCGGTCAAGGCGCACAAGCTGGCGCAGGAACTGGAAGCGAACCTGCCGGCGATTCACCGTTTCTGGGTACCGCGCCGCAAGCCGGCCGTGCAGACCCTCAAGCGCGAAGAGCCGAAAGTGGGCCGCAACGACGACTGCCCTTGCGGCAGCGGCAAGAAGTACAAGAAATGCTGCGGCGCCGAGCCGGCAGCCGAATAAGCAGCATTCCAGCACCGAGGCACATCAACGCCGGGCACTGTCCCGGCGTTTTTTATGAACGGGTTTTTCTGCCACCGTGCCATCGACGCCGGCCAGGACCTGCATCGGCGCGGCCAGCGCCACCGCGCCCGCGCCCATTTTTTTCAGCGCGATGCGGCGCGCCACGCTGGCGGCGATCATGCGGCGCATAATTGCCCCTCCGAGACGGCGCGTTCGACCACATTGCGCCATTCGCACAATTCATGCGTGCCCGGTTTGCGCTCGCCAAAGAACATGACGATGGTGTCGCCCCTGGCATCGAACAGTTCGACCGATGTCACCAGGCCATCGACGGTGGGCTTTTTCACCACCCAGGCGCTGGCGACATGGTCTTCGCGCAGGTGCAGGTTAAAGCGCGCATCGAGGATATTGATCCATGGCCCCATGACAGCGATCTTGTGCACGGGTCCGGAATGGATCTGGATCATGCCGGGATTGCCGACAAACGCCATGATGGCGACTTTTTCACGCGCCGCGTCGTTCAGCAGGTCGAGCACGCACGAGGTGTCGAGCGGCTGCACGAAGCGCGGTTCGGCCAGACGCAGACCCTGCAGGCGCGAGACCGAATATTTTTTCAGCAGCGCAAAGAAATCGTGGGTATCGCGCAGGCCGGCCCAGGCGGCGCGAAAGCCGGCCACGTCGATCTGCGCGTCGGGCAGTTCAGCGGGCGGTGGCGATACGGGGGCAACCGCGATGCCCGCTTCCTGGTCATCGTCGGCAAAGCGCGTGACCAGCGCGTCATACGCGGCCAGGTCGCTCTGGGGTTTCAGGAAAATCTTGTGCACGGCATGGCCGCTGGTATCGAAAAACTGCAGGCTGCGCTGCACCTCGTCTTGCTTCATCTCGCGCACGGCAAAGCCATGCGCCCACTGGCGGTAGAACACGCGCAGGTCGATCTCGCCACCGAGCACCAGGCCCACCTGATGGTTGTGGCTGGCCCTGCGATAGACGCCGGTTTTTTCATGCACGCAGGAGGCATTGCGCGTCAGCGCCATCACGTCGCCCAGCGGTTCCAGTGCGCCGATCATCGCCGGCCATTCGGCGCGCAGGCGCTCGGCGCCCAACAAGGCGCCGTCGGCCAGCGACAGGCCCGCATGCGCGGCGATCAGTTCACCTTCGGAAATATGCAATTCGGTGGCGATATCGCGGTGGCGCGCGTTCTTTTCGCGGCGCAGGCGGGCAAATTTTTCGGCGATCTCGTTGCTGCGTGATGGGCACATGGTAGGCACGGTGGTCTCCTTTCAAGGCGAACACTGGCTGGCGGCAAGCTGGCTGGTGGGGATTGGTGCAATCAATTATAAATGCGAATCATTCGCAATTGAAGATTTATTTGAACAGTATCCGCGCAGGCAAAAAAAACGCCGCGAAAAACGCGGCGCCAAGGAAACCGATCGGCATGGCGTACCCATGCGCGATCAGTTGAGAAAAACTGTCATCAGTCAGGCGCTGGCCTGCGCCCCCGGCATCAGGGCCGGTTTGGCCGCCGGTTTGTGTGCCAGCAACACTACTGCCGCCAGCACCATCGCGCCACCGAGCAATTGCGTGCCGCTGACTTTTTCATGCAGCATGGTCACGCCGAACGCCATGGTGATTACCGGCTCGAAAGTGGAAATGATCGAGGCGCGGGCCGCGCCGATCTGCGCCACGCCGGCAAAAAATGCCGCGATCGCGATCGCCGTCGAAAACAGGGCGATGGTGCAAACGGCCAGCCAGCCGGTGGCGGTACCCGGCAGGGAGACGCCCTGCCACAGCGCAATGGCGCTGTTGGCCATGCCGGCCGTGCCCAGGATCACCACGCAGGCGGCCAGCGGATGGATGTTTTCCGGGCGTTTCGCCAGGCTGTTGCCGAACAAGATGTAGACCGCGTAGACGCCGGCCGCCATCAGCGCCAGCGCGATGCCGATCGGCTGGCCCTGCAGCTTGCCGCCCAGGGTAATGGCCATGCCGGCAATCGCCAGCGCCAGCAGCACCAGCATGCGCCGGTCCAGCTTTTCCCAGCCCAGCGTCAGCGCCAGGATCGTCACCAGCACCGGATACACATACAGCAGCATGCCGCACAGGCCGCTGCTGGCGTACAGCAAGGCATTGAAATAGCCCTGCGACTGCGCCGTATACATCAGGCCCATCAGCATGTAGCCGGCCAGCAGGCGGCCGCGCGGCAGGCGCCAGCCACCAAGCCATACCAGCGGCAGCAGCAGCATGGCGGCGATCACGAAACGCAGCGCCAGCATGGTCGACGGATTGACGCCGGACGCATACGCGGCTTTGGCAAACACGGCGGAGCTGCCGAAACCGGCGGCCGACAACAACACCAGCGCCACTGCGCGGCGATCAGACATGCGAACCTCTCAGGATAGGGGAAGATGGCGTCACCCTGCACTCATGCGTCAATGCATTTGCGGGTGGACTCTCTCAGGAACGCCATGATAGGCCCTTGCGGAAAATGAAACAAACCAATATTCTTTACGGATAGGCTCAATTTCATTAAGGCTCGCATGTCCCGTCACCTGCCCCCGCTCGCCGCCCTGCATGCATTTGAAGCGGCCGCCCGCCATGAAGGCTTCCAGCGCGCCGGCGAAGAACTGCATGTCTCGGCCGGCGCCATCGGCCACCACGTCAAGCAGCTGGAAAGCTGGCTGGGCATTGTGCTGTTCCAGCGCCTGCCGCGCGGCGTGGCGCTGACCAATGCCGGCCAGCGCTATGCGGCCGCGCTGGGGCCGGTGCTGAACCAGCTGGCCGAGGTATCGGAGGCGGCGCGGCGCCAGGGCGACGACAAGGTGGTGACAGTGACGGCCACCAGCTCGCTGGTGTCGCGCTGGCTGATGCCGCGCCTGGGGCGCCTGCGCGACCGCCATCCGCAGATCGAGCTGCGCGTACTGGCCTCGATGCATCCGGCCGACCTGGCGCGCGACGGCGTCGATGTGGCGATCCGCCTGGGGCCGGGCCGCTATCCGGGCCTGAAGGTCGATCTGCTGATGGAGGAACGCTTCTGGGCCGTCTGCAGCCCCGGCTTTCGCGCCAGCGCCGCCAAGCTGCGGCAGCCTGCCGACCTGCTGCGCTACCCGCTGCTGCACGACGCGCCCGAAGTGCACCTGCCCGGCGAGATCGACTGGGGCCGCTGGCTGCACAGCTGCGGCGTCCATTACAGCGGCAATAGCGGCAACAGCGGCGCGAGCTTTTCCCACACCTACCTGTGCCTGGACGCGGCCGCCAGCGGCCAGGGCGTGGCGATCGCCGCCAGCCCCCTGATCAGCGACGACCTGCGTTCGGGCCGCCTGGTGCGCCTGTTCGAGCACCATGTGCTGGGGCCCCACTGCTACTACCTGCTGCGCTCGCCCCAGGCCGAAACGCGCCCGCTGGTGCATGCGTTCTGCGAATGGCTGATCGCCGAAGCGCGCGCCGACCAGGAAGCCGTGTGGCCGGAGGTCCAGGCATGAGCACGCGCGAGCTGGCGCGCAGCCGCCGTTACGTGGTCGAGCATGAATACGAATCGGCCTCGGTGACGGGTGCGGATGGAATCAGGGTGGCGATCGGTGAATTCTATGGCGATCCGGCGGTGGCGCTGATCGATGTGGCGGAACGATGGTGCGCGGTGGCGGGGCAAGGCGTGATCGTGTGCCGTCTCGCGCAAGGCGGCGCGTGCGTGGAATATTTCAGGTCTGCGGGCGAGACTGTCTGGGTCACCGGCTTGCGGCAGACCGGGCCGTTTGCGCTGACGCTGCTGTGCGAAGATGGCACGGCGCGCGTGCTCGACTTCGGACACGCATGAGTGACCGGACATAGCCTGGTGCGCAGGTCGGATTAGGCGCTCCGCGCCGTAATCCGACATCACCCGCGACAGGTTTGAAACCCGCGCTTTACAATTTAATGAAATGCTCGCGATAATATTTGAGCTCTTCAATCGACTCCAGGATATCGGCCAGCGCCGTGTGCTTCTGGTGTTTCTTGAAGCCGGTGGCGATCTCGGGCTTCCAGCGCTTGCACAGCTCTTTCAGGGTCGACACGTCGACGTTGCGGTAGTGGAAGAACGCTTCCAGTTTCGGCATGCCGCGCACCATGAAGCGGCGGTCCTGGCCGATGGTATTGCCGCACATCGGCGACTTGCCGGCTGGCACGTATTTCTTCAGGAACGCGATCAGTTCCGCTTCCGCCTGCGCTTCCGTCACGGTCGAGGCCTTGACCTTGTCGATCAGGCCCGAGCGGCCGTGCGTGCCCTTGTTCCAGGCGTCCATCTTGTTCAGCGTCTCGTCGGACTGGTGGATCACGAACACGGGGCCTTCGGCCAGCAGGTTCAGGTGCATGTCGGTGACCACCACCGCCACTTCGATGATGCGGTCGGTATCGGGCTCCAGGCCCGTCATTTCCATGTCGACCCAGACCAGGTTCATCTCGTTGGGACGGGCCGGCACGGCCGGTGCGGGGGAGGATGTGGATAAGTCGGTCGCTTGTGACATAATTCTCTCTTGGCCTAATCAACTGAATAATCAGCCATTTTCTCACAGGCACAGAATGTATTCACTCGCGTTTTCGATTTTGTTTGTTTCCATCCTCATTTTGACCCTGCTGGTGCGCTTCTGGCTCGCTTCGCGCCAGATCCGCCACGTGCTGGCCAACCGTGCCGCCGTGCCGCCCGAATTTGCCGAAAAAATCCCGCTGGCCGCGCACCAGAAAGCGGCCGACTATACGGTCGCGAAGACCAAATTTGGCCTGCTGACCCTGCTCGTCAATTCCGCCGTGCTGATCGGCTTTACGCTGCTGGGCGGCCTGCAATGGCTGGCGCTGCACCTGCAGGAGCTGACGGGGCCGGGCATGCTGTACCAGATCGGCCTGATCGTCGCCTTTGTGGCGATCTCGGGCCTGATCGACCTGCCGTTCGATTACTACCGCCAGTTCGTGCTGGAGCAGCGCTTCGGCTTCAACACCATGCGCCGCGGCCTGTTTTTCGCGGACATGGCCAAGGGCGTGCTGCTGGGCGCCATGATCGGCCTGCCGCTGCTGTGGGTGGTGCTGGCGCTGATGGCCAGTTCGGGCGACCTGTGGTGGCTGTACGCCTGGTGCGTGTGGAGCGGCTTCCAGCTCCTGATGATGGTGCTGTACCCAACCGTGATCGCGCCGCTGTTCAACAAATTCACGCCGCTGGCCGACGAATCGCTGAAAAGCCGCATCGAAGGTCTGATGAAACGCGTGGGCTTTGCCTCGAAAGGCCTGTTCGTGATGGATGGCTCGAAACGCAGCGCGCATGGCAATGCGTATTTCTCGGGCTTTGGCGCGAATAAACGCATCGTATTTTTCGATACCCTGCTGTCGCGCCTGGCGCCGCATGAAATCGAGGCGGTGCTGGCGCACGAGCTGGGCCACTTCAAGCTCAAGCATATCGTCAAGCGCATCGCCATGATGTTTGCCGTTTCGCTGGGCTTCCTGGCGCTGCTGGGCTTCCTGAAGACCCAGCCCTGGTTCTACGCGGGGCTGGGCATCGATCCGGTGGCGCTGGCACTGACGGGCCAGTCGTCGGACGCCATCGCCCTGCTGCTGTTCGCCCTGGCGCTGCCCGTCTTCACCTTCCTGCTGGGTCCATTGACCTCGCTCAGCTCGCGCAAGCACGAATTCGAAGCCGACGCCTTTGCCGCGCAACATACGCAGGCGGACGACCTGGTATCGGCGCTGGTGAAAATGTACGAAGACAATGCCTCGACCCTGACACCCGACCCGCTGCACTCGGCGTTTTATGACTCGCACCCGCCGGCCAGCGTACGCATCCGCCACCTGAAAGGGGCCACCGCATGAACCTGCCAGACACCATTGAAGCCTTGACCCGGCAAACCTGCGCCCCGCTGCAGCACGCCCTGAGCGAGGCCGGCATTGCCGCCCTGCTGCCGCTGCTGCCGGACTGGACGCTGGAGAGCGGCAAGCTGTGCCGCAGCTACGACTTCAGGAACTATTACCAGACCATCGCGTTCGTCAACGCCCTGGCCTGGATGACCCATACCCAAGATCACCATCCGGAGCTCATCATTACTTATAAAACCTGCACCGTGCGCTACGATACGCACTCGGTCAACCAGGGCGCCGGCGGCCTGTCGGAAAACGACTTCGTCTGCGCCGCCAAGGCAGATGCCATTTACGCCGGCCGGCAGGTGGAATCATGAGCGATGCCAAGCTGACCGGCGTGATCATCGCCGCCCATGGCCGCCATTACCTGGCCGACGTCGATGGCGCCAAGCTGCAATGCGTCACGCGCGGCAAGAAAACCAATGTGGCCGTGGGCGATATCGTGCACCTGACGCGCACCTCGAACGACCAGGCCGTGATCGACCGCATCGAAGAGCGCAAGACGCTGCTGTACCGCTCGGACCAGTACAAATCGAAATTGCTGGCCGCCAACCTGACCCAGCTGTTCATCGTGGTGGCTACCGAACCGGGCTTTGCCGACGACCTGATCTCGCGCTCGCTGGTGGCGGCCGACGCGGCCGGCATCGAGGCGCGCATCATCCTCAACAAGACCGACGTGACCGCCTCGCTGGAGCGCGCCCGCGAACGCCTGCTGCCGTATTCATCGATGGGCTATCCGGTCGATGAAGTGTCGGCGCGCGCCGAGCCGGAACACGCGGTGGCCACCCTGGCGCCGCTGCTGGCGGGACAGTCGTCGATCCTGATTGGCCAGTCCGGCATGGGCAAGTCCTCGCTGATCAACCTGCTGGTGCCGGACGCCGATATTGCCGTGCGCGAAATCTCGGCCGCGCTCGACACGGGCAAGCACACCACCACCTTTACGCGCCTGTACACGCTGCCGGAACTGGGCGAACACAGCTCCATCATCGACTCGCCCGGCTTCCAGGAATTCGGCCTGTACCACCTGAGCGAAGGCATGCTCGAACGCGCCTTCCGCGAATTCCAGCCCTACCTGGGCGGTTGCAAGTTCTACAACTGCCGCCACCTGATCGAGCCGCAATGCGCGATCCTGGACGCGGTGGCAGCAGGCAAGATCGCCAAAATGCGCCATACCCTGTACGGCCAGCTGCTGCACGAGTCGGCACAGACGCTGTACTGATTTTCGAATTTTTTCTCCCTCACAAGTCGGCAGGCGAAATTTAATTTCGCTGCCGAGCCTGCTTTCCGGATTTACTTCCAAACCCGTTCACCATCGATTTTCTGCATTTCATCGCGCCGATCCGGCATTTCGTCGCCTTGAACTGGTTTTCATGCACCGCGCTTGCTACCTTGGCACTGTCCCTGCCAGCGTGGCTGCCGGAGACACCACTGGTCCAACACCCATCCCATACTTCGATCACAAGGTGAAATCATGAAAACTTCCTTCCCGCGTACCCTCGCCCTCGGTGCCGCCGCCGCCATCCTCGGCCTGTCCAGTTTCAGCGCCAGCGCACTGGAGCTGGGCGAACAGGATACGGTCAAGGTATCGTCCGGCAAGGCCTACAAACTGGCACCGCTGGAATTTCAACAGTACGGCAACAGCTACCGGCTCGACACGGGCGACACGCTGGCCCTGCGCCAGCAGGTGAACCGCTACTTCACGCAGATCAAGGGCCAGCCAGAAGTGGAGCTGTTCGGCCGCTCGCCAGGCGTATTTGAAACGGCCAGCGGCACGCGCCTGGAGTTTCGCGACAATGCCGACATGATCGCCATTACCGGCCTGCGGCAGTTGCCAGGCGCCACCGTCAGCGCCACCGACAAGCTCGACACCGTGCACTACGCCGCGCGCTGAGCGCGCCCTGCATTATCTGTGTTTCCAGCCGAACAAAAGCGCCGCAATGCAGCTTACAATGCCACCGGTAAGGCGCAGGGCGTGATGGGCCGCAGGCCATCGCCCTCGCCACGGTGGAGGTGTTCGGATGGAGATGTTCGCGCTCGATACTGACCTGGCGCAGTGGGAAAATGCCTTGCCGCTGCTTGACGGCGCGGCGCGCCTGCCCGTGCTGCTGCAGCTGTGCTGGCATTTGCGCCAGCGCGACTGCGCGCGCGCGCTGGCGCTGGCCGAAGAAGCACGCCGGCTGCTGCCGCAATCGGCCTTGACGCCGGTGGCCCAGGAACTGGTGATGGCGCGGTTGCAACTGGTCCGCGCCGAAGTGCAGTGGCTGCATGGCGCGCTGGACGAGGCCGAAGCACTGGCCCAGGCCGCGCATGCCGTGCTGTGCACGCATGGCGACGGCGCGGCATGTGCCGATGCGCACTGGCTGCTCGCCTCGATCGCGGTCGACCGTGGCGACCATGTGCGCAACAGCGCGCAATTGCAGACCGCAGCGGAACAGGCGCGCAGCGCCGGCGATACCGTGCGCGCCAGCCTGGCCGATGCCGCGACGGCGCGCTGGGCCGTATTGCGCGACGCACCGGCGGCGCAGGAACGCTGGCGCAGCCACTTCAGCGACGGCCCGCTGGCGCCGCCACTGGCGACCTGGGTCCACGATTTTCGCGGCGTGCAAGCCTATGTCTCGCACGACCTGGGCGCGGCCGTCGGCCATTACATGCAGGCGTATGAAGCGGCGCTGGCCAGCGGGCAGCTGCGTCCGGCCATCACGGCCGCCATCAATATCGGCGACTGCTTCGGCCATCTGAACGACCACCAGGCGGCGCTCGAATGGATGCAATGCGCGCTGGACCTGGCGCGACCGACGCAGTGGCCGCGCAGCATCGGCGCCTGCCAGACGCATACCGCCGAAACCATGCGCAAGCTGGGCCGCCTGGACGCGGCCGGCGAACTGCTGCGCGAGGCGCTGGCCGTGCTGGCCCCCGTATCGGGCGCGCGCAGCTACGCCAACGCCCTGTTCTACCTGGGCGAACTGAGCCTGGACCAGGGCGACTACGACATGGCGCTCGACGCCTTCAGCCGTCTGGCGCAGCGCGCCGAAGCGCTGGACCAGGCCGATTTTCGCTGCAAGGCCCAGCGCGGCAGTGCACATGCGCTGTCCTACCTGGACCGTCCAGACGACGCGCTGCTGGCCGCCGAACGCGCCCTGGCGCTGGCGGCGGCGCGCGGCGACGCCGTCAACCACATGGCGGCGCTGCGCGTGCTGGCCATGCTGCATGCGCGCCACGAGCTGCCGGCCCCGCCCGGCATGGCCGAAGCCAATCCGGCGCTGCACTATCTGCAGCAGGCGCTGCAGGTAGCCACGGCAATCGACGGCTACGCGCCGCCGGCCGAGCTGCTCGACGCGCTGGCGCGCGAATACGCGCACGCGGGCGACCATGCGCGCGCCTATGATATCGCGCTCGACGCGGGCGCCGCGCGCGAACGCAGCCATACGCAGCAGGCCACCAACCGGGCGATTGCCATGCAGGTGCGCCACCAGACCGAACATGCGCGCTCGCAGGGCGACCATCACCGCGAACTGGCCGCTTCCGAAGCGCGCCGCGCGGCCATCCTGCAACAGACCAGCGACACGCTGGAGCGGCTGTCGGCCATCGGCCAGGAAATCACCACCCACCTCGATGCCGGCGCCGTATTCCTGGTGCTGAACCGCCATGTGCATGCGCTGCTGCCGGTCAATACCTTCGCCGTCTACATGCTCGACCCGAACGGCACGGCGCTGCGCCGCGCCTACGGCATGGAAGCCGGCCGGCCGCTGCCCGACAACGCCATCCCGCTTGACAATCCGCGTGCCTATTCGGTGCGCTGCCTGCGGAGCCGCAGCGAAATCTGTATCGACCAGGTACCGCCGGGGCGCCGCGCCTATACCGTGCCCGGCACCCTGCATAACCAGAGCGTGCTGTACGTGCCGCTGATGGTCGGCGAACGGGTGCTGGGCGTAATGACGGTGCAGGCCTGCCAGGCGCACGCCTACGGCGAGCGCGAACGGCTGATCTTTCGCACCCTGTGCGCATATGGCGCGATTGCGCTCGACAACGCCAACGCCTACCGCCAGTTGCAGGATGCGCAGGCGCAGCTGGTGTCGCAGGAAAAACTGGCCGCGCTGGGCGCGCTGATGGCCGGCGTGGCGCATGAACTCAATACGCCGATCGGCAACAGCCTGCTGATCGCCAGCACCATGCAGCAAAAGACGGAGGACGTGGCGCGCCTGATGAACGGCCCCGGCCTGCGCCGCTCGGACCTGGCCGCGTATATCGACGACGCCGGCAAGGCGGCCGGGCTGGTGATGCGCGGCCTGCACAGCGCGGCCGACCTGGTCAACAGCTTCAAGCAGGTGGCCGTCGACCGCACCACCGAACAGCGCCGCCATTTCGACCTGCAGCAGGTTGCCCATGAAGTGATCGCCACCGTGATGAACCGCATCCGCAGCTCGGGCCACCGCATCGAGACCGAGATTGCGTTCGGCATCGGCATGGACAGCTATCCGGGACCGTTCGGCCAGGTCATCACCAACCTGATCAACAACGCCCTGCTGCATGCATTTGGCGCGACGGGCCAGCATGGCAGCGGCAAGACCGGCCTGATGCGCCTGTCCGCCAGGGCCGACACGGCGCGCGTGACCATCGTGTTCGAGGACAACGGCAGCGGCATCGCCGAACAGCATCTGTCGCGTATCTTCGACCCCTTCTTTACCACCAAGCTGGGCCAGGGCGGCAGCGGCCTGGGACTGTCGATCAGTTACAACATCGTCACGGCACTGCTGGGCGGCACCATCCAGGTGGCCAGCAGCGGCGCCGGCAGCCGTTTTACGCTGGACCTGCCCCTGGTGGCGCCGCAATTCGATGGCGCCGGGCCGCAGGCGATCTATTGACGGGGCCGCCGGTACAGGCAGGCGCCGGCGCCGGCTAGCGGGAGTCCGCCAGTCTTTCCAATCTAAAAGCAAAACCCTTATAATTGAACGGCTGACGTACCTGCCATTGCATATTTTTTAACTTTGGCAAACCGCATCGAGCCGCGCGGCCTGCCTGCGCGGACGACGATCAACACAGTAGCGCGCCGGGCAGCAAAGCCATCAGTACACTGATGCGTGCCGGCGGGAAAGGCACGCCGCCGGCGGCCTGCGCATCTTCTAGTGGTCATTTATGTCGACAAAAAAACCGATCAAGCATTACCTCCAGTTCTCCGATTTCACATTGGAAGAGTACGACTATGTGATCGAACGCGCCCACCTGATCAAACGCAAGTTCAAGAACTACGAGATCTACCACCCCCTGATCGACCGCACGCTGGTGATGGTGTTTGAAAAGAACTCCACCCGCACCCGCCTGTCGTTCGAGGCCGGCATGCACCAGCTGGGCGGCGCCGCCATTTACCTCAACACGCGCGACTCGCAGCTGGGCCGCGGCGAACCGGTGGAAGACGCCGGCCAGGTGATGAGCCGCATGTGCGACATCATCATGGTGCGTACCTTCGGCCAGGAAATCATCGAGCGTTTCGCCGCCCATTCGCGCGTGCCGGTGATCAATGGCCTGACCAATGAACACCATCCGTGCCAGGTGCTGGCCGACATCTTTACCTATATCGAGCACCGCGGCTCGATTGCCGGCAAGGTCGTCGCCTGGATCGGCGACGCCAACAACATGCTGTACTCGTGGCTGCAGGCGGCCGAAGTCTTCGGCTTTCACGTCAACGTGTCGACCCCAAAAGGCTACGACATCGATCTGTCGCAAGTGAAAACGGAACGCTACACGCTCTTTGCCAACCCGTCCGACGCCTGCGAAGGCGCACACCTGGTCAACACCGACGTGTGGACCAGCATGGGCTATGAAGCGGAAAACGCGGCCCGTATTGCCGCTTTCGACGGCTGGATCGTCGACGGCGCCAAGATGGCCCGCGCGGCGCCCGACGCGCTGTTCATGCACTGCCTGCCCGCCCACCGTGGCGAGGAAGTGGCCGCCGAAGTGATCGACGGCCCGCAATCGGTGGTGTGGGACGAGGCGGAAAACCGCCTGCACGTGCAAAAAGCGCTGATCGAGTACCTGTTACTCGGTAAAATTACCTGATACGCCCGGACCTGCAATCCCGGCAGCATCGCACTACATACATCGACAACGACAACTGGAAGCAATATGAGCGACATCAAAAAAGTAGTCCTGGCCTATTCGGGCGGACTGGACACCTCCGTCATCCTGAAATGGCTGCAAGATAACTATCAGTGCGAGATCGTCACCTTCACGGCCGACCTGGGCCAGGGCGAAGAGCTGGAACCGGCCCGCGCCAAGGCGATCAAGTTCGGCATCAAACCGGAAAACATCCATATCGAAGACGTGCGCGAAGAATTCGTGCGCGATTTCGTCTTCCCGATGTTCCGCGCCAACACCGTGTATGAAGGCGAATACCTGCTGGGCACCTCGATCGCCCGTCCATTGATCGCCAAGCGCCTGATCGAAATCGCCAACGCCACCGGCGCCGACGCCATCTCGCACGGTGCGACCGGCAAGGGCAACGACCAGGTGCGTTTCGAACTGGGTGCCTACGCGCTGAAACCGGGCGTGAAGATCATCGCCCCATGGCGCGAATGGGACCTGCTGTCGCGCGAAAAACTGCTGAAGTACGCGGAAGACGCCGGCATCGAGATCGACATGAAGCACAAGAACGGCGGTGCGCCGTACTCGATGGACGCCAACCTGCTGCACATCAGCTTTGAAGGCCGCCACCTGGAAAACCCGAGTGCCGAAGCCGAAGAAACCATGTGGCGCTGGACCGTCAGCCCGGAAAACGCACCGGACGAAGCGGAATACCTGGACATCGAATACGAACAGGGCGATATCGTCGCCATCAATGGCGTGCGCATGTCGCCGGCCACGGTGCTGGCAGAACTGAACCGCGTTGGCGGCAAGCATGGCGTGGGACGCCTGGACCTGGTGGAAAACCGCTACGTCGGCATGAAGTCGCGCGGCTGCTATGAAACCCCGGGCGGCACCATCATGCTCAAAGCCCACCGCGCCATCGAATCGATCACGCTGGATCGCGAAGTGGCCCACCTGAAAGACGACCTGATGCCGCGCTACGCGTCGATGATCTACAACGGCTACTGGTGGGCGCCGGAGCGCGTCGCGCTGCAGACCCTGATCGACCACACGCAGCAGACCGTCAACGGCTGGGTACGCATCAAGCTGTACAAGGGCAATGTGATCGTCGTGTCGCGCGATTCGAAAACCGATTCGCTGTTCGACATGAACATCGCCACTTTCGACGAAGACGGCGGCGCCTACAACCAGGCCGACGCCGGCGGCTTCATCAAGCTGAACGCACTGCGCATGCGCATCGCCGCCATCGCGCGCGAAAAACGCGGCCAGAAGTAATCGACCCGCTGTGCTTGCCAAAAGCCGCCTCCGGGCGGTTTTTTTGTGTCCTGAACATGGCAGAAAATCAATTCCTGCACAGTTGCGCGCTGCTTCACGTGCCATTCCACCCCATTGTGCGCGCCCGCATGGCAAAATGCTGGAATGCAATGAAGTGCTGAACCCTTACGATCCGGAGCCCCCATGTTCAAAGACCTGAGCATCAAGAATAAACTGTACTTGGGCTTCGGCTCCATCGTGGCGATTATCCTGATCCTGCTGGGCGTGGCCTACAACAGCTTTGCGCGCCTGTCCGAAGCGAACAAGTGGGACCGCCACACGATGGAGGTGCTGAGCGAAATCAGCAAGATCCATAATTCCATCCTGCAGATCCAGGTCGAGGCGCGCGGCTATATCCTGACCGGCAACGAAGCCTCGCTCAATCCGGAAACCGACGAGATGGCCGTGCTGACCCAGCATACGCAAAAAGCGCTGGCCATGACGGTCGACAACAAGCCGCAGGCCGAGCGCTTCCGCAAGATCGACCAGCTGACCACCAGCTGGGTCAAGGACTGGATCAATCCGCAGATCGAAAAACGCCGCGCGCTGGGCAATACGCCAGGCGCCACCGAAACCGTGGCGCGCAATATGGTGGCCAGCGGCTATCCGGCCGTGGTGCAGGCCAACCGCCTGCTCGACGAAGCGGCCGCCGAAGAATCGCGCCTGCTGGCCGAACGCACCGCCACTTCCGCGCAACTGCAGGAAACCATGATGCTGACGCTGGCGCTGGGCGGCCTGCTGTGCGTGGTGCTGGCGCTGGGCATCGCCTACCTGCTGGGCCGCTCCATCCTGGGACCGCTGAACAGCCTGACGGATGCGGTCGGGCGCATCGCCGGCGGCGAACAGGGCGCGCGCGCCGCCATCCTGTCCGGCGACGAGCTGGGCCAGGTCACGGAAGAATTCAACCGCATGGCGCAAACCATCCAGGACAACCAGGCCAACGAACTGGCCGCCACCAATACCCTGCGCGCCAAGGTCGACTCCCTGCTCGAAGTGGTGTCGAAAGCGGCCTCGGGCGACCTGACCGGCAAGGTGACGATCACCGGCAGCGACGCCATCGGCCAGCTCGGCAACGGCCTGGCGAAGATGTTCGAAAACCTGCGCAGCCTGCTCAACAATGTGCAGAAGGCCGGCATCCAGGTGACCACTTCGGCCACCGAAATCGCCGCCTCGGCGCGCCAGCAGGAAGCGACCGGCATCGAGCAGGCACAGACCAGCGTCGAGATCCTCAGCACCACCAAGGAAATCTCGGCCAATACCAGCCAGCTGTTGAAAACCATGGAAGACGCCACCGCCGTGGCCGACTACACGACCAACGCCACCGCCGAAGCGCAGAACAACCTCAAACGCATGGACTCGACCATGCAGCACATGGTCTCGGCCACCGATTCGATCAACGCCAAGCTGGCCGCGCTGTCCGAAAAAGCCAGCAATATCAACAGCGTGCTGATCACCATTACCAAAGTGGCCGACCAGACCAATATTTTGTCGCTGAACGCCGCCATCGAAGCCGAAAAAGCGGGCGAAGCGGGCCGCGGCTTCTCGGTGGTCGCCACCGAGATCCGCCGCCTGGCCGACCAGACCTCGGTGTCGACCTGGGATATCGAGCAGATGCTCAAGGAAATGCAGTCGGCCGTCTCGGCCAGCGTGATGGGCATGGACAAGTTCTCGGAAGAGATCCGCCGCAGCGTGGGCGAAGTGCGGCAAGTGACCGACCAGCTGTCGGGCGTGATGGACCAGGTGCAGAAGCTGGCGCCGCAGTTCGACGCCGTGCTGCAGGGCATGCAGTCGCAGGCGATCGGCGCTTCGCAGATTTCCGACACCATGATGCAGCTCAACGACGCTACCCAGCAGACGGTGGAGTCGCTGAAAGCGACCAGCGAAGCGGTGCACCAGCTGCAGTATGCGGCCGGCGACCTGCAGTCGAGCGTGTCGAACTTCGCCGTCGCCGTGTAAGCCATGAAAGTGCTGGTGTTTCACATCGGACATGACCGCTACGGCCTGCGGCTGGCGGCCATCGTGCGCGTGCTGCCGCTGCTGGAACTCAAGCACCTGCCGCTGGTGCCCGATTCCGTGGCCGGACTGATGGACCTGCATGGCACGTCCGTGCCCGTGATCGACCTGTCGCGCCTGGCCGGCCTGGCGCCGGCCGCCTTGCAGGTCGACACGCGCATCGTGGTGGTCGACTACCACGCGCCCGATGGCGGCAGCCACGTGCTGGGCCTGATGGCTTCGCGCGTGCGCGGCATTGCCGAGATCGACACTGGCCGGCTGGGCGAGTCCGGCGTGGCGACCGCGCCCTTCCTGGGCCAGGTGGCCAGCGACACGGACGGCATGCTGCAGCTGATCGAGCTCGAACAGCTGCTGTCGCCCGAGGTGCGCGCGCTGCTGTTCCCGCACGGGAGCGCGCCATGAGGGTGCAAACCCTGCTGCGCCGCGCCACCGGCCTGACGGTATCGAAGTCGGTGGCCGAGCGCGCCGTGCGCCAGCGCATGGAACGCACCGGACAGACCGATAGCGAGGCCTACCTGGACACCATCACGCCCGATGAAATGACGCAGCTGGTGGAACTGGTGGTGGTGCCCGAATCGTGGCTGTTCCGCGACCCGCAGGCGTTCTACGCCACCGTCGAGCTGGTAAAGGAGCGCTGGTCGCGCGGCCGGACCACGCGCATCGCCTCGATCCCGTGCGCCGGCGGCGAAGAACCGTATTCGATGGCGATGGCGCTGCGCGACGCCAATGTACCGAAGCAGGCGTTCAGCATCGACGCATACGACCTGAGCCCGGCCTGCATCGAACGGGCGCAGGCGGGCGTGTATGGCCGCAACGCGTTTCGCGCGCAGGACGTGGCGTTTCGCGAGCGCTATTTCACGCACGTGGCCGACGACGCCTACCGCATCGACGAGGCACTGCGCGCACAGGTCAGTTTCAGGCAGGGCAACCTGCTGCAGTTCGACACCAGGGCGATGGGCAAGCAGTACGACGTGATCTTCTGCCGCAACCTGCTGATCTATTTCGACAAGCCCACCACGCGCGCCGCCATCGACACCTTGTCGGCGCTGCTGGCCGATGACGGCATGCTGCTGGCCGGTTACGCCGAAGTGCCGTCGTTCTGCCAGCATGGCTTTGCGCCGCTGCAGCACCGCCAGGCGTTTGCGCTGAAAAAAGATGATGGCAAGCCGCCAGTTCCTGCGCCAGCGCCAGCGCCGGTGGCGCCGCTGAAAAAGCCTGCCCTGCGCAGCGTGCCGCCATCGCCCACGCCGGCACCGGCACTGGCACCGGTACGCGCCACGCCGGCTGCGCCGGCGCGCACGCGTCCGGTGTCCGTCCCTGCGGCAACGGCAGCGGTGGATCTGCTGGCCGAAGCGCGCCTGCTGGCCGACCGCGGCATGCTGCGCGAAGCGGGCGAACAATGCCACGCCCACCTGGCGCGCGCGCCCGAGGCGGCCGAAGCGTATTATCTGCTGGGCCTGATCAATGAACTGGCCGGCAAGATGGACCTGGCCGACGACTACTGGCGCCGCTGCATCTACCTGCAGCCCGACCACTATGAGGCGCTGTGCCACCTGGCGCTGCTGGCCGAGCGCAATGGCAACCACACGGCGGCCACCACGCTGAAAGCGCGCGCCGCGCGCATCTACCAGCGCCGCCAGGCCACAGGCCAATAACATGCGGAATACACCATGACCAGTCCTCCCGTGAGCGCACTGCAAGCCGCCATCAGCGACTGCTGGAACCATATCGGCGTGGTCGGCGACCAAAGCTGCGACAGGCTGCCGGCCAATGTCCACTGCCGCAATTGCGACGTGTATGCGGACGCGGCCCAGCGCAATCTGGAGCGGCCGGTCGATGACGGCTACCGCCGCGAGTGGGCCAGCCATTTCCGCACCGTACAGGCCGATGGCGAGGCGAAGGACAGCTCGGTGCTGGTGTTTCGCATCGGCCGCGAATGGCTGGCATTGCCCACGCAGGTGTTCGACTCGGTCGCGCCGCAAGCCAAGGCCCATGTGCTGCCGCACCGCAGCGGACGCGGCCTGCTCGGTATCGTCAATATCGGCGGCAAACTGTATCCATGCATGTCGCTGGCCAGCCTGCTGGGCATCGACGAACAGGGCGCGCCGCCCGCCAAGGGCCGCCACACGTTTGCGCGCCTGCTGCTGATGCGCTGGGAAGAGCAGTCGTTTGCCCTGCCGGTGGCCGATCTGCACGGCATCGTGCGCCATGCGTCGAACGCGCTGCAGACGCCGGCCGCCACCCTCAACAAGGGCCTGTCGCGCTATCTGTCGGGCGTGATCACCGAAGGCGACATGCGCATCGGCTGCCTGGACACGGCACTGATCGGCTTTCAACTTGCGAGACTGTTACGATGAGCCAGGATCAATACGGCGACCTGAGCGGCTTTTCCATGCTCGACCTGTTCCGCATGGAAGCGGACAGCCAGACCCAGATCCTCACCGATGGCCTGCTGACCATGGAACGCCACGCCGGCGACGCCGCCGCCGTGGAACCGATGATGCGCGCGGCCCACTCGATCAAGGGCGCGGCCGCCATCGTCGGCCTGCAGGTGGTGGTGCAGCTGGCGCACGGCATGGAAGACGCCTTTGTCGCGGCCCAGCATGGCCGCCTGAAACTGACGCCGGAACGGGTCGACGTGCTGCTGTCGGGGGTGGACCTGATCGTGCAGCTGTCGCGCCTGGACGACGCCGGCGCCGAAGCCTGGCTGGCGACCAACGCCGCGCAGATCGACCAGACCCTGAAAGCGATTGCCGGCATCGCCGAGCTGCCCGAGCTGCCGGCCCTGCCGCCGCTGCCTTCATCCTCGTCGCTGGCGCCTGCACAGGCGGGCGGCAGCGCCTCGCTGCTGCCGGCCGATATCCAGGCCGCGCTGGCGGGTGAATTGGCCAATGAGCTGGCCGACCTGGCCAACGCCGGCATGGCGGACGATCCGGCGCCGCTGCAGGAAGCACCGGCCGCCGCCGCCCGCAGCGGCGCCGCGCCTGCCAAGGCGGTGGCGCAAAACTTCGACCGGCTGCTGTCGCTGGCCAGCGAATCGCGCATCAATGCGCACCAGATGCATCCGTTTGTCGGCGCGCTGCAGCGCTTCAAGCGCAACCAGAGCAGCCTGTTTTCCGCCATCGAGCAGTTGCACGAGGCGATCGGCCGCTCTGGCGACGCGGGCCTGATGGAAAAATCCCTGCTGGCGCTGCAAAAGACGCAGCCGCTCAAGCAGTTCGTGCTCGAGCATATCGCCGACATTGAAAACTACGAGCGGCGTTTGCTGGCCGTCTCGCAGGGCATGGTCGACGAAGTGCTGGCGCTGCGCATGCGCCCTTTCCGCGACGGCATCCACGCGTTTCCGCGCATGGTGCGCGACCTGGCGCGCAGCCTGGGCAAGGAGGTGCAGCTGGAAATCGAGGGGGAGGACACGCTGGTCGACCGCGATATCCTGGCCAAGATCGAAAGCCCGCTCAATCACATGCTCAGGAACGCGATCGACCATGGCATGGAAGGGCCGTACGAACGGATCGATGCGGGCAAGCCGGCGCTGGGCACCATCCGCATGGAGGCGCGCCACCGCGCCGGCATGCTGAGCATCGAGATCAGCGACGACGGGCGCGGCGTCGACCTGGAAAAAATCCGCCAGTCGGTCATCACCCGCAAGATGGCCAGTGCGGCCATGGCGGCGGCGCTGTCGACCGGCGAGCTGCTGGAATTTTTGTTCCTGCCCGCCTTCAGCCTGAAGGAAAAGGCGAATGAACTGTCCGGGCGCGGCGTGGGTCTCGACATCGTGCATGAAACCATCCGCCAGCAGAACGGCACCGTGCGCCTCGAATCGGAAACAGGACGCGGCTTTCGCGCGCTGATCACGCTGCCGCTGACGCAGTCGATCGTGCGCGCGCTGGTGATCGAGATCCAGGGCGAAGCGTACGCCATCCCCATCGTCAAGGTGGAAAGCGTGGTGCGCGTGCCGCAGGCGGCCATCCACACGCTGGAAAACAAGCAGTTTTTCGAACTCAAGGGCGAGCACCTGGGTCTCGTGTCGGCGGCGCAGGTGCTGGAACTGGGCGAAGCCGACACCAGCGGCGACGACCTGCCGGTGGTGGTGATCGGGCGCGGCAAGCAAAGCTATGCGCTGGTGGTGGGCGCGATCCGCGGCGAGCAGAGCCTGGCGGTGCAGGCGATCGATCCGATCTTCGGCAAGATGCGCGACATCTCCGCCGCCGCCCTGCTCGACGACGGCGAGCCGGTGCTGATCCTCGACGTGCCCGATCTGCTGCTATCGATCGACAAGCTGCTGCACGAAGGCGGCCTGCACCAGCTGGCGCAGGGTCCGCACGCGCAGCAGCGCAAGGCCAAACGCATCCTGGTGGTGGACGACTCGCTGACGGTGCGCGAAATGGAGCGCAAGCTGCTGCTGGGGCGCGGCTTCGAAGTGGACGTGGCGATCGACGGCATCGACGGCTGGAACGTGGTGCGCAGCGGCGAATACGACCTGGTGATCACCGACGTCGACATGCCGCGCATGGACGGCATTGAACTGGTGTCATTGATCAAGAAGGATCTGCACCTGCACAAGCTGCCGGTGATGATCGTGTCGTACAAGGACCGCCCGGAGGACCGCGCGCGCGGCCTGTCCGCTGGCGCCGATTATTATCTGACCAAGGGCAGCTTCCACGACGAGACGTTGCTCGACGCGGTGGCCGACCTGATAGGAGATGCGCGCTTATGAGGACGCGTGAATGAAGATAGCCATTGTCAACGATGTGGCGATGGCGGCCGAGGCGCTGCGGCGCGTGGTCGCCAGCACGCAGGAGCACCAGGTGCTGTGGATCGCCCGCACGGGACTGGAAGCGGTGCGCATGTGCCTGGACCAGCGCCCCGACCTGATCCTGATGGACCTGAACATGCCCGAAATGGATGGCGTGGAAGCGACGCGCCAGATCATGGAGCAAAGCCCGTGCGCGATCCTGGTGGTGACGGGGCGGCCGCAGGACAATGTCAACCAGGTGTTCAGGGCGCTGGGCGCCGGCGCGCTCGACGTGACCGCCACGCCGGTGCTGCAAGGGCAGGCTGGCGGCGACAGCGAACTGCTGGCCAAGATCAAGACCATCGGCAAGCTGATACGCCACAGTACCGAAGCTGCGCCGCCGCGCGTGGCCAATGGCGGCGAACGCAGCGAGGGCCAGGTGCAGACGCTGGTGGCGATCGGCGCCTCGACCGGCGGGCCGTCGGCGGTGGCCAAGGTGCTGTCGGGATGGACGCCGCCGCCGGGCTGCGCCATCGTGGTGGTGCAGCATATCGACGAGACGTTTGCCTCGCATTTCGCCAAATGGCTGGACGACCAGCTGGCCATGCCGGTGCGCGTGATCGGCGAAGGCGACGAACTGGTGGCCGGCAGTGTGCAGATTGCGAAGACAAATGATCACCTGCTGCTGGATCAAAATTATCGTTTGCGTTACGATGCAGCTCCGCGCGACTATGTCTACCGGCCTTCGGTCGATGTGTTTTTTCATTGCGTGGCGCAGCACTGGCGTGGCGATGCGGTCGGCATTTTGCTGACCGGCATGGGCCGCGATGGCGGCGATGGTTTGCTGGCGATGCGCCGTGCCGGCAAGACGACCATCGCGCAAGACCAGGCCAGCAGCGCCGTCTACGGCATGCCGCGTGCGGCGGCCGAACTCGATGCAGCGCAGCAGATCCTGCCGCTCGACAAGATAGGTGCCAGCTTGCGCAACCGCATTGGTGCAAAACTCAACAATGGGTGGGAACCCTCCCCCAACCTCTGAAAAGACCGCAATGCCCGATTTTGCTACCCGCTTCTCCCCTCCTGAAACTGCCCTGACCGAATTCAAGGTCAGCGTCCTGCTGGTGGATGACCAGTTGATCATCGCGGAAGCGATCCGGCGCATGATGAGCGACCAGCAGGATATCGAGTTCCATTACGTGACCGACGCCAACCTGGCGCTGGAAACGGCGCAGCGCATGCAGCCCACCGTCATCCTGCAGGACCTGGTGCTGCCCGGCACCGACGGCTTTGCGCTGATCAAGCAGTACCGGGAACAGGAGGCGCTGGCGCATGTGCCGGTGATTGTGCTGTCGGCGCGCGACGATCCGAAACTGAAGGCCTACAGCTTTGCCGTGGGCGCCAACGACTATGTGGTCAAGCTGCCGGACCGGCTGGAATTGCTGGCGCGCATACGCTACCACTCGAGCGCCCATATCAGCCGCCTGCAGCGCGACCAGGCGTTCCGCTTTTTGCGCGAAAGCCAGAAAAACCTGGCCGAAGCCAATATCGAACTGCAGAAGCTGGCCGCGCTCGACGGCCTGACGGGCATTGCCAACCGCCGCCGCTTCGACGAAACCATGATGGCCGAATGGCAGCGGGGCCAGCGTGACAAGGAGCCACTGAGCCTGCTGTTCTGCGACATCGACCTGTTCAAATCCTACAATGACCATTTTGGCCACCTGGCCGGCGACCTGTGCCTGAAGAAAGTGGCGGCCGTGCTGACCGAACACCTGAAGCGCCCGGCCGACCTGGCCGCCCGCTATGGCGGCGAGGAGTTCGCGCTGATCCTGCCCGAGACCGACAGCGCCGGCGCCATGCTGATCGCCGAAGCGTGCCGGCGCCACCTGGAAAGCCTGCAGATGGAGCATCCCGGCGGCGCGCAGGGCATCGTCACCGCATCGATCGGCGTGGCCACTGTAGTGCCGTCGCCACAGTCGACCGTGGAGCAACTGATCAACCGTGCCGACCAGGCCCTGTATACCGTCAAGCGCAGCGGACGCAACAAGGTGCTGAAGGCCGACGACAACTGATTTTCAACCACCAGAAAGACAAGCAATGAGCATGAGCAACAGCACACAACTGGACAATGTCAGCGTCGTCAAGAAATCGAACATCTATTTTGATGGCAAGTGCATTTCACACAATGTCATCTTCCCTGATGGCACGAAAAAAAGCGTGGGCGTGATTTTCGCTTCTTCACTGCGTTTCAATACGGGCGCACCGGAAATCATGGAAATCGTCAGCGGCCTGTGCAAGGTGCGCCTGGCCGACGCCACCGAATGGACCAGCTATGGCGCGGGCCAGCAATTCAGCATCGCCGGCAACAGCCATTTTGATATTGAAACAGTGGAAACAGTAGACTACGTCTGCCACTTCGGTTAATCAGACGAACACCGGCTCCGGCGACAGCGCTACCCCAAATTTCGCCTGCACATCCTTCTGGATCGCCTCGGCCAACCCGGTAATGTCCGCGCCACGAGCGCCGCCATTATTGACCAGAACCAGCGCCTGCTTGGCATACACCCCCGCAGGCCCCAGGTTTTTTCCCTTCCAGCCACACTGATCGATCAGCCAGCCTGCCGCCAGCTTTTCGGTGCCGTCCGCCTGTGCATGGTGCACCAGCGCGGGAAAGCGTTCCAATAACGCCGCGCACTGCTTGCCCGACACCACGGGATTCTTGAAGAAACTGCCGGCATTGCCGATCACGGCCGGATCCGGCAGCTTGCGCCGGCGTATCGCGATCACCGTATCGGCCACCTGCTGTGCAGTTGGGCTCGTCAATTGTTGTTCGGCCACCGCCTGCGCCAGTTCCGCATAGCGCAGGTTCGGCTGCCACTGCGCCGGCAAGGCAAAGGTTACTTCCAGCACGATCAGTTCCGCGCCGTCGGCCTGCTTGAAGATGCTGTCGCGGTAGCCGAAGCGGCAAGCCTCGCGGTCCATGTCGAACACGATGCCGCTGCCGGCATGCATCACGCTGACGCTGTGCAGAACGTCCTTGATTTCCACGCCATAGGCACCGATATTCTGGATAGGCGCCGCGCCCACCGTGCCGGGGATCAGCGACAGATTCTCCAGCCCGCCCACGCCCTGCGCCAGGGTCCACTGCACGAACGCATGCCAGTTTTCGCCGGCCGCGGCCGTCACCAGGATGGTGTCGAACGACGCCTGCGCCAGGCGCATGCCGCGCGTGGCCATGTGCAGCACGGCGCCGGCATAATCGCCGGTCAGCACGATATTGCTGCCGCCGCCCAGCACCAGGCGCGGCATGCCGGCCAGCAATGGCTGCTGCAGCGCGGCCTGCAGTTGGGCAGTAGAGGTGATGCGGACATAGGCGGCCGCACTGGCCGTGATGCCAAAGGTATTGAGGCTTTGCAGCGGGAAGTTGGGTTCGATGATGAGCTCTGGAGACATGGGATACCGTTTATTTTGCTCGATTATAGAGTGAAAGCGACAAAAAACCAGCGCAAGACAAGGGCAGGTCGGCCGTTGTCCGTTAAAATGTCGCATCTTTAACAGGGCTGCGCCACTTTACAAAAGTGTGTGCGTCCGGCGCGCCAGGCGCGCATTCGCTCCAACACGAAAGGAATTGACCATGCCGTCATTTGATGTAGTCTCCGAAGCCGATATGATCGAAGTGAAAAACGCCGTCGAACAGGCCAACAAGGAAATTTCGACGCGTTTCGACTTCAAGGGCAGCGACGCGCGCGTCGAACACAAGGAAAACGAACTGACCGCATTTGCGGATTCCGATTTCCAGCTCAGCCAGGTACGTGACGTGCTGACCAACAAGCTGACCAAACGCAAGGTCGATGTGCGCTTCCTCGACGAAGGCGACATCAAGAAGATCGGCGGCGACAAGGTCAAGCAGATCATCAAGATCAAGAACGGCATCGAAACGGATGACGCCAAGAAAATCGTGCGCGTCATCAAGGACAGCAAGATGAAAGTACAAGCGAGCATCCAGGGCGAGGCCGTGCGCGTCACCGGCGCCAAGCGCGACGACCTGCAGGCCGCGATGGCCATGTTGCGCAAGGATGTGCCGGACATGCCGCTGGAATTTAACAATTTCCGCGACTGATCCTGGTCTGGTAACAGTGGGGTGGCGCACCAAGACCCTTGCCCGCTTGCGGTAAAATTGGGCTTGCGCACAGTAATAACGACGGTAGTCTAAGGATAGCAATGAAACGTGTTGATGATTTCCGCCTGCGATTTGGCAAAAAAGAGTATGTGCCCATCATGATCGGCGGAATGGGCGTGGATATTTCCACGTCGGAGCTGGCGCTCGAAGCAGCCCGGCTGGGCGGTATCGGCCATATCTCCGATGCCATGGTGGAAGACGTGTCGGATCGCCGTTTCGACACCACTTTCGTCAAGGACAAGACGAAACTGTACAAATTCAACATCAACAACAGCGACAAGGCGGTGGTGCAGTTCGACCTGGGCCGCCTGGCTGATGCACAGCGCCGCCACATCGGCGCCACCATGGAAGCGAAAAAAGGCGATGGCCTGATTTTCGTCAACTGCATGGAAAAGCTGACCATGAACGGTCCGCGCGAAACCCTGCGCGTGCGCCTGAATGCGGCGCTGGACGCCGGCATCGACGGCATCACCCTGTCGGCCGGCCTGCACTTCGGCTCGTTTGCGCTGATGGCCGACCATCCGCGCTTCCGCGATGCCAAGCTGGGCATCATTGTCTCGTCCGTGCGCGCGCTGCAGATTTTCCTGCGCAAGAACGCCAAGCTGAACCGCCTGCCCGACTTCGTCATCGTCGAAGGCCCGCTGGCCGGCGGCCACCTCGGCTTCGGCATGGACTGGGCCAATTACGACCTGCACACGATTACGGCCGAACTGCTGGCCTACCTGAAAGCGGAACAGCTCGACATTCCACTGATCGCCGCCGGCGGCATCTTCACCGGCAGCGATGCCGTGTCGTTCCTGGAAGCGGGCGCGGCCGGCGTACAGGTGGCCACGCGCTTTACCGTCACCCATGAGTGCGGCCTGCCGGACAAGGTCAAGCAGGAATACTACAAGGCATCGGAAGAAGACATCATCGTCAACGGCGTCTCGCCGACCGGCTACCCGATGCGCATGCTGAAAAACACGCCAGCGATTGGCGCCGGCATCCGCCCGGGCTGTGAATCGTACGGTTATCTGCTCGACGCCACCGGCAACTGCGCCTACATCAATTCGTACAACCGCGAAGTGGCGGCCCATCCGGAACTGAAAGTCGTGTCCGTAATGGACAAAACCTGCCTGTGCACCCACATGCGCAACTTCAACTGCTGGACCTGCGGCCATTACACGTATCGCCTGAAAGACACCACGCACAAGCTCGACAATGGTCAATACCAGATCCTGTCGGCCGAGCACGTCTTCAAGGACTACCAGTTCAGCGTCGACAACCAGATCGCTTTGCCGGAAAAAGAAATCCTGGCCTGACCAGGCTCGGCTTCAATATAGTGGCGCAGCCTGCGAGGGCTGCGCCATTTTTTATGCCGGCAGCAACGCCGACAGGGTTTGTTCGATCTGCTCGAAACGGGGCCGCTGCAAAGGCTGCGCCGCCAGACAGGCGTCACGCAGCGCTTGTACTGCCGGCAAGGGCGTGGCGCAGTGTTCCAGCAGCTCTTCCAGCAGCAGCCCGAATGCGCGCGCCTCGATGCCCTGCAATACCGGTGCGATGGCCGTGTCAGGAGCAAACAGCGACGCGGCGCCGAAGTCACCGAGCAGGCAGGCACCGTCCGGGCGGTGCAGGATATTGTGCGCGTACAGGTCGCCATGCACGATGCCGTGCGCATGCAGCTGCCGCGCAGCCGAGGCGATGCCATGCGCGATCGCCAGCAATTGCCGCGCCTCAAAGCGACTCTCGGCACCATACACGTCGCGCGTACACGACGCCAGGCTGGGCGGGCCAGCCAGGTTGACGAAGGCCGGATCGATCAGCGGCATCACCAGCCCCGGCGATCCTTGCGGGTGAGCGCTCACAGTGCCGAGGATGGGAATCATGCTGGGATGGGGACCTGCGCTGACGCAGGCGGCCATTTCGCTGCGCGGCAAGCCGTCGCTGGTCATCGCGCCCTTGAATACCTTGACCGCCACCGGCTGCCCATCCAGCACGGCTTGCGAAATGACGCCAGAGGCGCCCTCGCCCAGCTTTCGCCCGATCTGCAGGCGGCCCCAGTCGATATGCGCCATGCCGGCGATATCCAGCGCGGCCGTTTCGCGCAATTCATTGAAAGGGTTGCCAGCACAGGCCAGCCAACTCAGGCGTGGCAATTCCTGCAGCCATGCTGGCAGCGCAGGCAGGCGGTTGGCGGAAATGCGCAACAGTTCAAGATTTGTGCAACGGGCCAGCGAGTCCGGCAAGGCCGTGAGCCGATTGCCAGCCAACATCAGCTTTTGCAGCTGCGTGCAGTTGCCGAATTCTTCCGGCAGCGCGTCGATGGCGTTATCGGTCAGCGTCAGCCAGCGCAGTTTGGGCGGCAAGGCTTGCGCCGGCACGCTGCGGATCCGGTTGGCCTTGAAACCGATCATGCTCAGTTCCGGGCAGGAACCGAGCACCGCCGGCAACGAGGTGAACAGGTTATCGGAGCAAAACACGATGCGCAGCTTGTGCAGGCGCGCCAGATCGTCGGGCAACGATGACAGGGCATTGCCCGACAAGTCGAGGATTTCCAACGTATCGGCCAGATCGTAGATCTCGGGCGGAAAGACCGTCAGGCCGCAGGACAGGCTCAAACGCTGCACGCCAGCCAACTGGCCGGCGCGCAACTGTTCCAATGTGGTGGACAAGGCGAGCTTTCAAATCGATAAAGATCAAAGTGTAGCAGGCGCCGCTTTGCCACCGAATACCTTTTTGACGCCGTCTCCCAGCAGGGCCAGCAGCAATGCGCCTGCGCCGATCAGCAGCAGCAGATGATAGTCGCCACCGCTCCTGGCAAACAGCCAGGAATAGCCATAGCCGGCCAGCGCCTGGAACAGCGCGAAGACGGTCGTCGCGCGGCTCCACGCGGCATTTTGCGCCGCCGCATCGTTGTGCAGCATCTGGTGCAGGCGTCCCAGGGTAATCGGCACTATCCCCGGAGGAAAAGTTCCCACCACAAACACCGCCAGCATCAGCACGATATGCTGCTGCGACAAAATCATCACACCCATGGCAGCGGCCTGCAGCCACAGGGCCAGATGGCTGGTCAACGCCGGGCCGATGCGGTCGGCCAGCGCACCGTACACCATTGGGCCGGCGATCGCACCGAGGCCATAGATGATCCAGAACACGGCCGCCGTATGCGTGCCCCAGCCCAGGCCGCGCGCCACATAATCGACCAGGAACACCATCATCGGCACCAGGGCCACCGCCATCAGCGCATATTGCATGAACAGGATTTTCAGGCCCAGTGCCGTGTCCGGCGCCAGATGCGTGGTGCCTGCCGTTCTGGCTGGCGTCCCGGTGGGCGGTGTGACCGGCCAATATTTCCAGCTGAGCAAGGCCAGCGCAAGCGACAGCACGCCCAGCCCCAGCCAGGTTGCTTGCAAGCCCAGCTGCATCAGCAGCGGCACCAGCGTACCCGACGCCGCCACGCCCAGGCCGACACCGAGGAAAATTGCGCCGCCGGCCAGGCCGCGGCGATTCAGCGGCACATGCGGCAGCACAGTCGACGCCACCAGCACCATGATGCTGCCGCCAGCCAGGCCGGACAGGAAACGCCAGACAAAAAACCAGCTGACCGACAGCGGAAAGGCGCACGCAAAAAACGCCAGCGACGCAAGCAGCATCATGCCGCGCAAGATGGTGCGCGCGCTGATGCGCCTGGCCAGCGGCCGGCCCAGCAAGGCGCCAGCCAGATAGCCCATCAGGTTGGCAGCGCCCAGGTAGATCACGTCGGAGACGGAAAACCAGTGCGCGCCGATCAACGACGGTATCAATGGCGTGTAGGCAAAGCGGGCCAGGCCGATGCCGACCAGGCTGGCGCACAGGCCGGCAACAATGGCGCGGATGCTGGCCCGGGTGTTGCTCTCTTCAGCGGAAAGCGTTGCGGTATTCATTTTCTTCCTTTGGTCAGTGACATGCGGTGCGCTCCTGCATCGGATGGTAGCGGATAAATCAGCAGCGCCATGTTTGACAGCATAGTCAAACTTGACAGCAGTGTCAAGAATGTCGATAATTCCTCGCATGGCTGGTAAAAAACAATTCAATGAAGATGAGACCCTGGACCGTGCGATCACGGTGTTCTGGGAACGCGGCTATGCCGCTACTTCGATGCAGGATCTGGCGCAGGCGACCGGCGTACTGCGCGGCTCGCTCTATCACGCCTATGGCGACAAGCAGGCCGTATTCCTGCGCGTGTTCGAGCGCTATCGCCGTAATTTCCTCGATGCCGCGCGCGCACAGTTGGCCAACCGCGATCCTGCTGTCGCCCTGCATGATTTTTTTGCATACACGATCAAGACGATGACGGAAGCCGTGCCGCCGACTGTGGCGTCGCCAGGACCATCGACACGTGGCTGCCTGACGACAAAAATCGCCACCGATGAAACCGCCATGGACGAACCGGTACGCGCTGCCTTGCGCAGCATGCTCGATGAACTGGAAGACATTCTGCTGGCACGCCTGGCGATGGACGATGCCACCGCACGCCTGCGCTTGCCTTCAGCCGACGCCGCCCGCCTGGCCGCCACGCTGACGCGCGGTATCGTTGTGATGGAGCGGATTTACCATGCGCCTGCCGCGCTGCTGGCGACGGCCGACTCGCTGGTTGCGGTGTTGTTCACCGCAAAGTAATTTGCTGGTGTCAACCATGTTGTCGGATTACGCGCTGCGCGCTCATCCGACCTGCGCAGCGGTTGACGCTGGTGGTAATGGCAGATGACGCGGCCGCACACGACCGTAGGTCGGATTAGGCCGCAGGCCGTAATCCGACACCACCCGCAGCTTCAA
>NZ_DAMAGB010000040.1:0-67593 GCF_031995485.1 Janthinobacterium sp. | reverse complement strand
GATGCCGCTCGCAACATCACAAACGGCATGAGGGGATAATACAAGGTCGGATTAGCGGCGCAGCCGCGTAATCCGACAACATTGTTGGCCCCGCAGTATCAGCAGCTTACGCCGCATCCACCAGCAATTCCGGCCTCAGCGCACGGATGCGCAGCTCCGTAAAATACCCGCCCGCCTCGTTATAGCGCAGGTAATAGCGTCCGCAATTGAGGCAGCGCGCCACCTGGCTGCGGTTGGCCGGATAGTAGCGCGGCGCGATCGGTGCGTCGGGACTGTCGTCGCGCGTGCCGTGCGGGTGGTATTCCTTGAAACTGGGCTCGTCGTAGGCGTCGGCTACCAGCGTGCCCACTTCTTCGAAGCGGTCCAGCTCCAGCGACGTGGGCAGGCGCTGCCAGGCATCGAGCGGCACGGTGCAGCAGCTGCACGGCTGCGTGATGCTGGCCGAGGTGGCGGCCAGCGCGGACAAGGTGGAAAAATCGATCAGTGACATCTATCTACTTTCAAATGGCGGGACAAGCGGCATTGCCCGTGGCGAAACCGCGCACGACATCGGACATCTGCTTCGAGATCGTCTGCACGGCGCGGCGGTGGCCCAGCACCAGCTCATCATAGCCGGCGCCGACCTTTTCACTGGCGACCGTGCGGCAGGCCAGCACCTTGTTGCTGGCCAGTTCGCGCACGCTCCACACGGCGTCGATCAGCGCGTACTGGTTCATCACCGATTCGAAGCGCTGCACATTGGTGCTAATCCTGAACACGGGCAGCTTGTCCGGGTACGGCGTGCGGAACACGTCGATCGCACCCAGCTCATTGGTGACAGCGGTCGACAGCGACTGGCCGATTTCGCCGGCCAGCGGACCCGCCCAGCGCTGCTGTTCCAGCAGCTCGATGCGGCCCGACGGCGCCGTCACCACGAACTGGTTGCGGCTGACCTGCTGCGGCACGCTGACGGCCAGCATCTCGACGTAGTATTGCACCGGCTTGGCCGGCCGGGTATCTGCAGCGCCGGACAGCGTATAGAAATGCTCGGGCTGCGGCGTGGAGCAGGCGCCCAATAAAACAGCGGCGCCCAGGGCGGCGAGGATGGTCTTCATTTCTGTTCATCTCCTTTTTTGCCACGGATCAGGGACTCGGGATGGCGTTCCAGGTAGTCGGTCAGGGCGTTCAGCGACTGCAAGGTTTGCGTCAGCTGCTGCAAGGCCTGGCGCACGTCGGACTGCAGCGGCGAATCCTTCTGCAGTACCTGCTCGGCCGTGCCAAACGTATTTTTGGCTGCCGTCAGCGTGCCGCGCATTTCCGGCACCACCTGGCTGTCGAGCTGCTTGAACAGCGCGTTCGCTTCCTTGATGGTGGCGTTCAGGTTGTTGCCGATCTCGCCGAACGGCACCTGGTCGAGCTTGCGGGCAATGCTGGCGACCTGCGTCTGCAATTCGTCGAGCGTGTTCGGTATCGTCGGCACTTCCAGCGGGTAGCGGTTCACGTCCATCGCCACTTTCGGCGCTTTCGGGAAGAAGTCGAGCGCGATATACAGCTGGCTGGTCAGCAAATTTCCCGTGCGCAGCTGGGCGCGCAGGCCGCGGCTGACCATCCGTTCGAGCATCTGGTGGCTGCTGGAGCCTTCCGCATCCTCGACCGCCGTCTTGAAGCGCATGCCCAGGCGCGCGGGGTACAGGTTGACGGTCACCGGCATGCGGAAGTTCTTCCTGATCGGATCGAATTCGATGCCGACCGAGCGCACTTCGCCGAGCACGATGCCGCGGAAGTCCACCGTGGCGCCCGGCTGCAGGCCGCGCAGCGACTGGTCGAAATAGAACACGGTGGTAATCGCCTCGCCGTCCGGCGCGCGCATGGCGCTCGCTTCGTCGGGCGCCAGCCGGAAGCTGGTATTGGCCGGTGCCGGTTCCTCCGGCTTGCGGCCGTTTTCCGCCTCAAAAGCGATGCCGCCCACCAGCAGCGCGGCCAGCGATTGCGTGTTCAGTTTGAAGCCGTTCGAGTCGAGGCGCACGTCGACGCCGCTGGCATGCCACCAGCGCGCGTTCTTGCCGACGAACTGATCGTAAGGCGCGTTGACGAACACCGTCATGGTGATACCGTTGCCGTCCTTGTCCAGGCCAAAGCTGACTACCTTGCCGACCCGCAGGCGGTGGAAAAACAGGGGCGAGCCGACATCGACGGAACCGAGGCTTTCCGCGTGCAGCGTGAACAGTTTTCCCTTCTGGTCGCCATCGACGGCGGGCGGGCTTTCCATGCCCGTGAAGCTGTCTTTTTTCGCTTCCGACTTGCCTGTATCGACGCCAATATACGCGCCCGACAGCAAGGTGCCCAGGCCCGTCACGCCGCTGGCGCCGATCTGCGGGCGCACCACCCAGAAGCGCGAATCGCTGGTGGCGAAGCGGCGCGCTTCCTTGCTCATGTCGATCGTCACCAGCACGCGGCTCAAGTCGTCACCCAGGGTGATCGCGCGCACCTGGCCGATATCGACATCCTTGTATTTGACCTTGGTTTTGCCCGGCTCCAGGCCTTCCGCGCTCTTGAAGCTGACGGTCACCGTCGGTCCCTGGTCGAGGATCGATTTGGCGGCCAGGCCGGCGCCGATCAGCGCGGCCAGCAGAGGGATCAGCCATACCAGCGACGGCAGCCAGCGGCTGGCCTTGTCCACGTCGGGTTCGGGCAATTGCCGCTCGTCCGGCGCGCGTATGCCGCCCTCTTCTTTGTCAGACATGGTGCTCTCCAATTGCCAAATGTTTTATATCGTTTTCATCGTGCCGCGCTGCCGCCTCGTCCACCGGGTCCCAGATCAGGCGCGGGTCGAACTGCATCGAGGCCAGCATGGTCAGCACCACCACGGCGCCGAAGGCCAGCGCGCCCGGACCAGCCGTGATCACGGCCAGCGCGTCGAAGCGCACCAGCGCCACCGTCAGGGTCACCACGAAAATATCGAGCATCGACCAGCGGCCGATGAATTCGACCATGCGGTACAGTTTGGTACGCTGCTGCGGACGCCAGCGCGAGCGCCGCTGCGAGGTAAAAGCCAGCAGCGCCAGCGTGGCCAGTTTCAGCATCGGCACCACCACGCTGGCGATAAAGATGATGACGGCCAGACCCTTCGAGCCGCTGGTCCAGAAGAACACCACGCCGCTCATGATGGTGTCGTCCTCGACGCCGAACAGCGAATGCGTGTACATCACGGGCAGCAGGTTGGCGGGGATATACAGGATGGCGGCGGCGACCAGCAGCGCCCAGGTGCGGTTGATGCTGTCCGGATTGCGGCCATGCAGGGCGGCGCCGCAGCGCGCGCAGTGCAGGTGCTTGCCGCGGGCGAGCGGCGGCGCCACCAGGCCGCAGCTGTGGCAGGGCAGCAGCGCGTCGCCGGGTGCAAACGCCTTGTAGCGCATGCCGGGCAAGGCCTGGCGCACCAGGTCGTCGCCGGCGTTCCACAGGGCCTTCGGATCGAACGACACCACGATGGCCAGCATGATGGTCAGCGCGCCAAAGGCGAACAGGCCGGGGCGCGGCACCACGCTGGCGAGACTGGTCATCTTGATGACGGTGACCAGGATGCCGATCATCAGCACCTCCGTCATGCCCCAGGCGCGCGCCGTCTGCACCGAACGCAGCACCAGGCTGAAGCCCGGCACTTTTACGCCCATGCGCAGGCCCAGCGAGACGTACAGCAGGGAGCCCAGTTCGATGGCGGGAAACAGCATGGTAAATAAAAACACCATGGTGGCCACGATGTGCATCTGCTCGTGCCACAGCACGCGGATGGCGCCCAATAGCGTGGCGCTGGAAGTGAGGCCATTGATGTCGAGTTCGACGATGGGAAAGAACTGGGCGATCAGGAAAACAAAGGCGGCGCCCAGCGTCAGCGCGACGACGCGGTTCAGGTCGGCCGAGGTACCACCTCCCGGTGCGGCACGGTACAGCACCGAACGGCAGCGCACGCAGCGTGCCTTCTCGCGCGCACGCAGCGGGCGTTTTCGGTACAGCACGCCGCATTCATGACAGCTGATCAGGTCGTATCGGAGCACAGAGTGTAGTTTGCCGGCACGCGGTGCGCGACTATCCCATATCAATGCCAGCTATCATATTACAAACCGGCATACTTCTGCGCCCCGTCTTTTCTACCGTTCGCGCAGCAGCGCCTCCACTGCGCGGCCGATGGACAGGATGCGCGCATCGCTCCCCGCCAGGCCGCAGATGCCCAGGCCCACCGGCAGTGCGCCAGCCGCATGGCATGGCAGCGACAAGGCGCAGCCGTCGAGGAAGTTGATCACGCTGGCGTTGCGCAGCACCAGGCCATTGGTGGCAAAGAAGGCCGTATCGTCCGCCTCCAGTGGCGCCACTTCGGGCGCGACGATGGCCACGCTGGGCATCAGCCAGGCGTCATACGGCGCCAGCCGCTTGTGCGCGATAAGGCGCAGATGCGCGCGCGCGTCGAGCAGATCGATATATTCGGCCGCACCCTGCTGCTGGCCACGGCGGATACGCGCCGCCACGCGCTGGTCGTATTGAGCGCCGCGCGCTGCCAGCAGCTCGCGGTGCCAGTGCCACGCCTCGGCCGCCACCAGTCCACCGCCGCCATTGATCGCCGGCAGCTGCAGCAATTCGGGAAAGTCGAATGGCTGCACCAGCGCGCCGGCCGCGCGCAAGCGGTCCAGCGCCGCATCGAAGGCCTGCTGCACCTGTTGCTCGACGCCGGCGCCGACAAAGTCCGGCGTATGGCCGAAGCGCAGGCCCTTGAGCGATGGCGCCGGCAAGGCATGCTCCTGGCCCGACAGCGCCGCATGCAAAATCGCGCAGCAATCGACGCTGTTGGCAATCGGCCCGGCCGAGTCGAGCGAGCGCGAAAGCGGCACCGTGCCGGCTAGCGATACGGTAGCCGCGGTCGGCTTGAAACCGGTCAGGCCGCAAAAGGCCGACGGGATGCGGATCGAGCCGCCCGTGTCCGTACCCAGTGCGCCAGCCGCCATGTCCAGCGCCACTGTCACGGCGCCGCCGGAGGTCGAGCCGCCCGCCACGCGCGTGGCGTCATGCGGATTGCGCGGCGTGCCGTGATGGGGATTGAGGCCCAATCCCGAGAATGCGAATTCGCTCATATTGGTGCGGCCCAGCAGCACCGCGCCGGCCGCGCGCAGCCGCGCCACGGCGTCGGCATCGCCGGTGGCTGGCGCTGAATCGGCCAGCGCCAGCGAGGCCGCGCTGCTGACCTGGCCGCGCATGTCGAACAGGTCCTTGATCGAGACGGGAATGCCGGCCAGCGGCGAGGCCACCACGCCGGCGGCGCGCAGCGCATCGCTGGCGCGCGCCTCCCTCAATGCCTGTTCGCCGTCCAGGCTGACATAGGCGTGGCCGCCTTCGGCGCGATGCGCTTCGGCACGCGCCAGCATCTCGTGCGTGAGTGCCACGCTGGTGAGGCGGCCAGCGGCCAGGCCGGCCGCCAGTTCACGGATGGTCGTTGTCATGTCTTATCCTTCCACGGGCAAGGTTGGCACCGCATGGCGATGCCGCAAGGCTGGATCATACAGCTCCAGTCCAAACGCGTCGCCCTGACCCTTGTGGGTGGAGATAAGCCAGCAATGTGTCGGATGACGGGCCTGCGATCATGTCAAGCTGCGCAGGTCGGATTAGCGCAGCGTAATCCGACATCACCGTCCACCAAATTCGTCGAGCCGCGCGGCCCAGACAAACGCGTCGGGAAAACGGGTGTCAATCAGGTTCTTCTTCACGGACCGTCAGCTCGCCCCGTCGCCTGCCCAAGCCCTGCCCTGTTTCGCCGCCAGAAAATCCAGCAAGGTCAATGCCACGATCTTGCTGGCCTTGCGCAAATCGTCCAGTGCCAGCCGCTCGTCGGCCTTTTTCGCATTCGACTCGGGCACCGTGCGCGGCCCGGCGCCGTACAGCACGGCCGGGATGCCATGCTCGCCATACAGGCGCGCGTCCGCATACAGCGGCGTGCCCTGCGCGGGTATCGTCTCGCCCAGGATCGCCTGCGCGTTTTTCTGCAGGTTTGCCACCAGCTGTTCCGAGCCTGGCAGCGGGCGCAGCGCATGCGACAGCAGCAGGCGGCGGATCTCGATGCGGATGCCCGGCTCGTCCTGCACCGCCGCCTCGATCAGCGCGCGCACCTGCGCTTCCACCGCCACCGGATCTTCTTCCGGGATCATGCGGCGGTCCATCTTCATGGTGACCTTGCCCGGCACCACATTGGTATTGGTGCCGCCATCGATGCGGCCCATCAGCATGGTCGGCGAGTCGATGCCGGGCACCTTCGACTTGATCTTTTTCAGCTCGGGCAGCTGGCCGTAGATGGCGTTCAAAATCTTGCTGGCCGCCTGCAGCGCATCGATGCCGGTTTCCGGCATGGCGCCGTGGCCCGACTTGCCGTGCACGGTGATCTCCAGCTGCAGGCAGGCGTTATGGGCCGTGACGATGTTGTAGCTGAAGCCGGCCGCGATGACGAAATCGGGCTTCGTCAGTTGTTGTTCCAGCAGCCAGCCCGGCCCCAGCAGGCCGCCGAATTCCTCGTCGTACGTGAAGTGCAGCTCCAGCTGGCCTTTCAACGGGATGCCCAGCGCTTCCAGTGCGCGCGTGGCAAACACATAGGTGGCGAAATCGCTTTTCGACACGGCCGCCGCGCGGCCATACAGGTAGCCGTCGGCCACCTGCGCGCCATACGGCGGATAGGTCCAGTTGTCGCCGGGCGGCACCACGTCGCCATGGGCGTTCAGCGCCACGGTGGGGCCGCCAGCGCCGTACGGACGGCGCACGATCAGGTTGGTGATGCTCTGCATGCCGTAGGCCTCGACCTGGTCGCCCGGCACCGCATGCTGCTCGGCGTCCCAGCCATACGCCTGCAGCAGCTGCGCCACGCGTTCGGCGTGCGGCGCATTGTTGCCCGGCGGCGTATCGGTGGGCACCTGCACCACCTGCTGCAGGAAGGCGACTTCTTCGTCGAAGTGCGCGTCGATCCAGTCGGTAATCTGTTGTTCTGTCGTCGTCATTTTGTTCCTTGCAGTGTCTGTTGCAGCCAGGCGCCCAGTTCGCTGCGCTCGGCGTCCGTCATATTGGTCAGGTTACCGATCGGCATGGCTTTCAGCTCGATCGCCTGCTTGTAGATCTGCGCCGCGTGCTGGCGGATTTCCGTTTCATTATCGAGCATCATGCCGGCCGGCGCGGTGGCAAAGCCCGCTTGCGTGGGTTTGGCCGAATGGCAGGTGGCACAGCGCTGGGCAATGATGGCCTGCACGGACTTGAACTGCGCGGCCTGGTCGACCACCGGTGCGGCAGCCACCGCCACCGGCGCTTTCGGTGCAATCGCCACCGCCACGCCGATCAGCAACAGTACGCCGATGACCGGATAGCGCCATTCCACGCGGCCCTTGTGGCGCAGGTTGAAGAAGTGGCGGATAAACACGCCGGCCGCCATGATCAGCGCCAGCACCAGCCAGGCATGATCGTTACGGTAGGTCATCGCATAGTGGTTGCTGATCATGATGAACAGCACCGGCAAGGTGAAGTAATTGTTGTGCACGCTGCGCTGCTTGGCTTTCAGACCGTGCTTCGGGTCCGGCAGCTTGCCGGCCGCCATCGCTTCGACCATCTTGCGCTGGCCGGGAATGATCAGCATCAGCACATTGGCCACCATGATGGTGCCGATCATGGCACCCACATGGATATACGTGGCGCGCCCGCTCAGCAGATGCGTCAGCACATAGGCGGCGGCGACGATCAGCGCAAACACCACCACGCCGAACCACAGTTCATGCTTGGCCAACGGCGAGCGGCACAGCAGGTCGTAGACGGTCCAGCCGATCACCAGCGTGGCAATGCCGATGCCGATCGCCTGGCCGCTGGACAAGTCCGCCACCGACTTGTCGATCATCATGGCTTGGGCGTTGAAATAGTAGGCGATGGTCAAGAGCGCAAAGCCGGACAACCAGGTCGAATACGCTTCCCACTTGAACCAGTGCAGTTCTTTCGGCAGTTCGGCGGGCGCCACCAGATATTTTTGCGGATTGTAGAAGCCGCCGCCATGCACGGCCCACAGTTCGCCCGACACACCCTTTTTCGCCAGCTCGGAGCCGGGCGCGGGAGGCCGGATGGAGTTGTCGAGCCAGACAAAGTAGAAGGAAGCGCCGATCCAGGCAATGCCGGTAATGACGTGCAACCAGCGGACGATCAGGTTCAGCCATTCAAGGCCGTAAGGGATCAGGTAGGCAAACACTTCCATATTATTCCTTGAGTTGTTGCTTGGACTCGGCCGAACCACTATTCGTGCCAATTTACACAAGATAGCCGGATTCATCGCCTGCCACATGAAATTTATCGTATATTTGACATATCCGAATCGATATACAACATAGCCGCCGCCCATGTCCAGCCTGCCGCAACACCTCGACCTTCACCTGATCCGCATCCTGTATCTGCTGCTGGTGGAAAAGAATGTCTCGCGCGTCGCGCTGAAACTCAACCAGCCGCAGCCGTCGATTTCGGCCTCGCTGCGCAAGCTGCGCGAGCTGACGGGCGACCCGCTGCTGGTGCGCGGTGCGCGCGGCATGGTGCCGACCCAGCATGGCGAAAGCCTCTTGAATCCCGCCAAGCGCATCCTCGACCAGACGGAAAGCCTGTTTGTCAGGAAGACGCCGTTCGTGGCGCAGGAAGAAGCGCGCACCTTTCATATCGCCGCGCCCGACTACCTGGACAGCCAGTTCCTGCCGAACGTGGTGGCGCTGCTGCGGCGCGGTTCGCCGAAAAGCCGCGTGGTGCTGCACAGCCTGGGGCCCGGCATCGACCATATCCGGCAACTGTCCGACGGCGGGCTGGACCTGGTGATCGCCAACTGGGACGAGCCGCCGGCCCACCTGCATATTTCAAAACTGTTCGAAGACCCCATCATCTGCGCCATGCATGCGGAAAACGCCTACGCGCGCCGTACGGCCAGCGACGCGATGACCATCGACGATTACCTGAGCCTGCCCCATGTGGCGCCCTCGCCCATGATGCCCGGCTACCATGGCGTGATCGACTCGTTCCTGGAGCGCCAGAACCTGCAGCGCAACGTGGTGGTCGAGTCGGCCTATTTCGGCCTGATTCCGTATATGCTGACGCAGACCGACCTGGTGCTGACCACCGGCCGCCAGTTCATGCGCTTTTATGAAAAGACGCTGCCGCTGAAAACGTATACGGTGCCGCTGAAATTTCCGCCGATGCGCTTCTACCAGCTGTGGCACCAGCGCGTGCACCAGGCGCCAGAGCACAAATGGCTGCGCGACCAGGTCAGCGCGGCGGCCAAGGCGCTGCGCTGGTAAAGGCATACCAGAGATAAGCCTTATCAGCGCGCGCATATAACGGACCAGGCGCCGCGGCGCTATCATCACAGCTTGCATGATCGGACCCACCATGACCACCCTTTCAGATCTGAACACCAGCAGCCCGACGCGCTTTGTCGAACAACTGCACGGTATCTATGAACACTCGCCCTGGATCGCCCAACGCGCGGCTGCCGCGCGGCCGTTCGCCAGCCTGACGGCGCTCAAGCGCGAACTGCAGCGCGTGCTGGGCCTGGCCTCGCCCGAGGAGCAGCTGGGATTGATCCGCGCCCACCCGGAGCTGGCGGGAAAAGCCGCGATCGCCGGCCAGCTGACGGCCGAATCGACGCGCGAGCAGGCCAAGTCCGGCCTGCATCTGTGCAGTGCGGAAGAATTCGCCACCTTGCAGCGCCTGAACGCCGACTACAACGCCAGGTTCGGCTTCCCGTTCATCCTGGCCGTGAAAGGCCCGACCGGCGAAGGCCTGACGCGCCAGGACATTATCGCCACCTTTGCGCGGCGGCTGAAAAACCGCCGGCCCGACGAGCTGGCCGAGTCGCTGCGCCAGATCAAGCGCATCGCCGAGCTGCGCCTGAACGACCTGCTCGATGTACGCCTGGCGTTCGGCCCGTCCATCATGCAGCAGTGCGAAACGCTGGCCGGCTGGAGCGACAGCAGCTACAACCTGACCTGCGCCTACATGACGCCGGCGCACCAGAAAACCGCCGAACAGCTGGCCGCGTGGATGCGTGGCGCCGGCATGGAGGTCGCCATCGACGCGGTCGGCAATGTCACGGGGCGCTACGTCTCCGGCGTGCCCGGTGCGAAAACCCTGATGACGGGCTCGCACTACGACACCGTGCGCAATGGCGGCAAGTACGACGGGCGGCTCGGCATCGTGCTGCCGATCGCCGTGGTGCGCCACCTGCATGAACGCGGCGAGAAGCTGCCATTTCATTTTGAAATCGTCGGCTTTGCCGAAGAAGAAGGCGTGCGTTTCAAAAGCACTTTTCTCGGCAGCACGGCGGTGACGGGCAAGTTCGACCTGCGCCTGCTGGAACAGCTCGACACCGATGGCGTCAGCATGCGCGACGCGCTGGCCAAAGCCGGCCACGATGCCACGGCGATTGCCGCCATCGCGCGCGACCCCGGCGAACTGCTCGGCTATGTGGAAGTGCATATCGAACAGGGGCCGGTGCTGCTCGAGCGCGACCTGCCGCTGGGCGTGGTGACGGCGATTGCCGGCAGCTCGCGCTACCTGGTCAAGCTGGGCGGCATGGCCAGCCATGCGGGCACCACGCCGATGACCATGCGGCGCGACGCGGCCAGCGCCGCCGCCGAAATCATCCTGCTGGTCGAACAGCGCTGCAGCCAGGGCGAGTCGCTGGTCGGCACCGTTGGCCAGCTCGCTGTGCCCAATGGCTCCGTCAATGTGATCGCCGGCGCCTGCCAGCTGTCGCTCGATATCCGCGCTGCCAGCGACAGCGTGCGTCAACAGGCCGTCGACGACATTTTGGATGGCATCGCCGCCATCTGCGCGCGGCGCCAGATCGACGTCGAACTCGAACTGCTGCTGTCGGCCAGCGCGGCGCCGTGCGCGCCATGGCTGATGGCGCAGCTGGACGCGGCCGTCGCCTCGGTCGATATCGCGCCGTATGCGCTGTTGTCCGGCGCCGGCCACGACGCCATGGCGATGGCCGCCATCACCGACGTGGCGATGCTGTTTACGCGCTGCGGCAATGGCGGCATCAGCCACAATCCGCTGGAAACCATGACGGCGGACGACGCCGATATCGCGGCGCAGGCGCTGCTGCATTTCCTGCGCAATTTCCAAGAGGTCGAACGAAATTAATTGAAGGCAGGCCGCACTTGGTTGACCTTGTTCAACGTTACTCCAAGGGCGGCTTGCGGTTAATCTTTCCGTTCAAGAAGATACAGCGTACGGTTACCAGCGACGAGCGGCTGTTTTTTCTCAATGGTGTATTTTTCGGAAAATATACTTTCAAAACTGTCGATCGACATCGACGAATACAGTGCTTCATTGATGCCGGCGATTTCGGCAAAACGGCGGTCTTGCGGTTCTATCCATTCCAATACCAGAAAGCGCGGCGCCAGCGACAGGAAAAATTCCAAGATCATCGGCAAGCTGGCGCGTTCGGAAACGAGCAAGTGATGCACCAGTCCTAATGCCATAATGCAATCGAACTTGCCTGCGGCGCGCACCATGAAACTGTCCACCTCCTGATTCATCCAGCCTACCGCCGGGGTGGGGCGTCCGATGTCGAGCAGGATCGGGGAAATCGGCAGTGCCGCGTCGCGCAATTGCTGGTACAGCCGCGACAACGCGCCATGATCGTAATCGGCCGCCACCACCTTTTTCCCGGCTTTGGCGGCGACCTTGCTGAACTCGCCAGCATTGCAGCCGAGATCAAGCACTGTGACGATATCCGGCCGCTCCACCGCAGCACGCACGAAAGCGGTCTTGACCAGTACATCGGGGGTACTGTAATGATCCCGGTCTGCTTCGTAATTTTCCCATTTGGTCGGTTTCGCCGACGAAGCAGGTTTGAGCTTATCGAGATGTTTTTCAAGCCGTTTGAAAGTGCGCATCAAAAGAAATTTGACCAGCTCAGGCGGTCTTGCTTTAGGTGTATGCTTGGCTCCGCTGGTTCGAAGTTGTCGCATTGAACCGAAAAACGCCGGCAAAGTCACTACTTCCAGCACGGGCTGCATATAAGCACGCCAGCCGCTTATGATGCGTCTGGCCTGCTCTGGCTGAACACCATCACGATATTGGACAAACAGAGCCGATGTCTGCATGCCAGCGTTACGATACAACAGCAAGGGAGTCAAAAAATGCCGACAAAATTGCGCATACGCAACCCATATACCAGATGCATCAATACGCTCAAAAGAAAGTATGTCGCAAAATACCGGATTGCCGTGCTCGAACAGGATGTTCCATGCCGAAGCATCCTTGATGATCCAGCCATGCTCCAATGCCGTGCGGGCTATCAGCAGCGTCATTTTTGCAGCGTCATATAACTGCAAAGCGGTAATTTCATGTGGATAGCATGGAAAATCAATGGCGCGGTGCTCTAGCCAGCGAAATTCGGCAGAATCGGAGACCGAGTCTTCCCGCCCCTCCAGCCATTCTGATGCGGGAAACCAGCCATCAGCAACCCCCTTGCAATACCACGGCGCATTGAACAAAGCCTGTATATCGGCTATTTTATGGGTGCTGACGGCGCGAAAAATCCGGCCATTTTTTTTTGCAACGAAGCCAGCTGGATCACGCCAAGAAACTTTTTGTACTGCTTTAATATTTATAGCCATCTGGCGCACTCCAAGTTTCATAATAATTGGTACGCCGCAAGGCATCGGCCAATTCCAGCTGTGTATTCAAATTTCCTGACAAGAAATCCAGCGCGATTTGCTTGCTATGCACTGTACTGATACGTCCCGGCAAGGAAATAGGAGCATTTTCACCAACCCTCCAGATAATAAACGGAATCGGAGCAGGCTCCTTTGAATGCGTTCTCAGCCAATGATCAGAAGAAACAATTAGCAGGATGTCTTGTTTGGGAGTTATTTTTTTCAAATCTTTAACGATATTCCCAAGTACCATATCGGCACCGGACAAGTTTTGCCGATAGGCATCCCTGTCATTAGTTACCGACTGATTCAACAGCCGTTGTGCATATATATTGGGCAAATGAGGCATGTTCACATGAATGAAATCGAGAGAACTATGCTGATTGGCAATCGTTTTATCGAGTTGCGATAGTATATCCTTGGATATTCGATACATGAGATCAAAATTATAAAGCACAAATTCCGGCGCTAATTGCGCTGCCCACTTGATGTTCCTTAAAACTGAAATTAATGTAGTGCTGAAAAAAGTTAAACTATCAAACCATCGACCCGCATTACCCATATATGTACTATTGCATTTTTGCAATGTTTGGAAAATTTTGCAATATGGATGATAAAAACCGAGCACCGTGGCTGATTGGGCACCTCCTGGCAGTTTTCCAAATATGGCTGTCTCAGTGGCGAAACGGACTTTTTCTTGTCGCTGATCGATCAAATCAAGTTTATTTTGAAAATCTATCGAAACACCAGACAAAGGTGTACCTGTCAATAGCGCTGGAATAGAGTATGTTGTGTCCCGGCCTGGTGAAAACGCGTGACTCGCAGTAACGGCATGCTCGGCTAGCGCGGAGAAATTAGGCATTGCGGTAGACAGGCCAGAGTCTTGCCCCAAGCTTAAACCATAATCCATTTCATCGAAAATAACCCATACAACGCGCCGCGCGACTTCAGGCGAGACATTATAAGAATTATCCGAAACTGGCGCCTTGGCTGGCTCAAAAATCAGATCAAATGCTATGCATCGATATATAGCAAGAAAAACAAAAGCGTAACCTAAAACGGAAAGCCAATGAACCCACTTTTTCAAATTTTTCCGAAAAATGAAAAGAAATCCAAAAATCGCAAAATAAAGTGCGCTAGCAGAAAAATATTTTACAAATCTGAAGCTGTCAGAAAATTCAATATCCGAACCCATTACCAATGGAAAAATTTTGACCCACGGATAATTTGCTGCATCAAAAATACTTTTTATGGCTACAATAGTCAGAAAACCACTTCCGAAAAATATCAAGCTGCGCTTGAGAGTCGGATTCAATAGCGTTCCACTTACCAGAAAAAAAATCGGCGTCAGAATTAAAACAGTGACCAGCGAAGGAAATACTATATACCTGAAAAAAGATGGAACAAAATATAATGAGCTCGGATTTAAAAAAAACAAATAATATGCAGACGCATAAAGAAGCGCTAACCCTCCTGCCATACTAAGACGATTCATCATTTTTCTTTTTTCTTGCAAAAAAATCTTTAATCAACCTGAACAAATAAGCAGGCTTGGAAATGTAGAATATTACCGCGCCAAATATCGTAACCAATAACTGCAAAAGATAAGCCCCGGTTCCAGGATCGACATAAGCCATTGCAACGCCAGGAAAAAAAAGCAGGCTTACACCTAAAAAAAGTATTTTTTTATTATTCATAAAAATCAATCAAATTGGCCAACATTAAAAATAAATTACCTATTCGAAATTATAATTCAATATTAGCAATAAAAATTTTGAATCAAGTATCACTCCCGACTTGTTCCATGTTTGCGTATTATATATGCAATAAGCGCCGCCGTATCAATACAAAATATACTGGCTTTAAGCACACCACTTCCCTTTCAAACTTCATCAAAATACTTGACAAAACCGAATAATAGCGAAAAATTAGCAATATCATCACTTTTTACCAAGTCGAGAAATCATCCCTGCTCTCCACCTACGCCGCGCTACGCTGCGGCAGCGGCAGTTATCAGAGATGCCGATTGGACAGCGCCGAATTGCCGAAACAACCATGTTCGCGGATACGATGTCGTATCCATACACCCGCTCAGCCAGCGCAGGCCGCCATTTTAACTTGGCGATAATATATGCTGCATAGTTTGCCCAGCGCGTTGGCCAGATGGGCCGCCGCCCGGCCGGCACTGATGACCAGATACAGTTTGCGATCCGCCCCCCGCCCTACCGCCAAAGTTACCTAATAACGCCGATCAAAACCTACTGCGCGTCGGTATTTGCGGCTTGCGATGCTCACTGTACCTTCGTACGGCTTCGCTTCTCGACCACAGATCCCTTCCGCTCGCTACGGTTTTGCCAGGCGTTTTTAAGGCAGCACCACGTGCGAAAAATTCCAGCGTTCGATATGTCGGCTTCCCGCAGTTTTTGCAGGCTGACAAATTGCACACTAGCACCGTAACCAACAGCTCCAGCGTCCTTATCGATGGCAGCAACCGGTCGGCGTCATTTTCAAAAACCGGAATTGCCTCTCCAAACAAGACTGACTCTCATCACGTCAGCGCAAAGTCGCGAAGCCCGATATTCCCCCGCTCGGATCGACGGCCCAGTACGAAATCGCCTTCGCCATTTTGTCTAGGTGCGTCTCGTGCAGGCCAGGCAAACCAAGAGCGGATACCTGTACTCCACATTCGGCACTGAAATTACGTTGCCATGTCGATGCGCGCAACAGCCGCTTTACAACTTGAGCGTGCTGCTGGTGCCTTCCAATGACGGCGTGAACATCCGGATGGCAGTACTGTTCGCGACGGTATGCATGGCGGCGATTTTTAAGCTATCGTGAGCGACAATCAACCGATATGGAGTTCGTCTTGAATACACGTTTCATGCAGTATGTGGTCGCGCTGGCCGGTTTGCTGGCCGGCGGCGCCGCCATCGCCGCAGATGGTTTCAGTCCGGTCGTCAGCGCGGGTGTCAGCTACAGCGGCGACGACTGGCAGGTCGCCACCACGCCAGCCGGCAATCCCGTCACGTTTCGCGGCGGCGGCCGCTACAAGGTAGGCGGCGGCGTCTCGTGGCAGTCCAGCCAGTATCCGGTACAGGCCACGGCGCTGGTCAACTACCATTACGACCCGCGCGCCGGCTCGAATGGCAGCGCGAAGTTTTCGCGGATTCCCGTCGAAGGCATGATCTACTACACGGGCCTGGAAACCATACGTTTCGGCGTGGGCGTCAGTTACGTGGTGTCGCCGAAGGTCAAGACCGACCTCGACGGCGATCAGCAGAGCATCCGCTTCAAGAACGCCGTCGGCGGTGCTTTCGAGATCGGCTATGCATTGACGCCAAGGCTATGGAGCACCCTGCGCCTGAGCTCCGAGAAATACAAGCCGAAGCACGCCGGCGTGGCGCAGGACGCCGACGTCTCGGCGCTGTCGCTCAACCTGGCCTATCAGTTCTGACGGCTTTTTCGGCCGCCTCGCGCGCCAGTGCATCGGCGACCTGGCCGATCAGCGGCTGCCAGCCGCCGATGGACGGCTGGCGGAACAGGCGCATGGCCGGGTACCACGGGCTGTCGAGGCGGCCCGCCAGCCAGCGCCAGTCCGGCAGGTAGTCGGGCAGCAGCAGCCAGCAGGGCTTGCCGAGCGCGCCGGCCAGGTGCGCCACGGCCGTGTCGACGCTGATCACCAGGTCGAGGTTGGCGATCAGCGCCGCCGTATCGGCCATATCGGCCAGCGCCGCGCCGCCGGCCACCAGCGGCAATGCGGCGCAGGTCTCGTCTTCCCCGGCCCCTTTCTGCAGGCTGACAAACTGCGCGCCTTCCACCGCGCCCAAAGGCGCCAGCGCATCGAGCGCGGCCAGCGAACGCGCATCGTCGTTTTCAAATTGCGCATTGCCTTTCCAAGCCAGTCCCACGCGCAGCCTGGCTGGCGGAAGGCGTGCGGCCCAGTCCTGCACCGCCGGCGTCTGCGCGCGCAGATACGCGGTGGAGCACGGGATGGTTTCCAGCGTGGTGCCAGACAAGCCAGGCAGGCTCAGTACCGGCACCCAGCAATCCCAGCCATCGTCCGGCACGGCTTCGCCAATCGCGATCACGCCGTCGATATCGCGCAGAGTCTGCAGCAAGGTCTTGAGCGGCGCATGGCACAGGATGGACACGCGGCTGGCGCCCCGCTGGCGCAGCACGGACGCATAGCGGCACAAAAGCAGCATGTCGCCCATGCCGGCTTCGGGACAGATCAAGACGGATTTGCCAGCCAGCGATTCGCCCTGCCAGCGGGGAAAGCGGAAATAGGCGCCAAAGGCAGTCGGCTGCGGGCGCGCTTCGAGCATCCGCCAGCCTTCAGGGAAGCGGCCCTGGCGCAGCAGCAGGTAGGACAGATTGTAGCGGGCGTTCAGGTAGCTGTCATCGAGCGCAATCGCATGGCGGTAACAGCGTTCGGCCTGGGTTTCGCGCTGCAGCGCGGCCAGCAGCGCACCGAGATTGGACCAGGCGGAAGGCAGGTCGGGCGCCAGCGCCAGCACGCGCCGGTCGATGCGCTCGGCCTCCACGGGGCGGCGCAGTTGCATCAGCAGCGCGCCCAGGTTCTGCAGCAGGTGCACATCGTCGGGCGACTGCGCCAGCGCGCGCAGGTAGTACGACTCGGCCGCCTCCGGCAAGCCTTCCCGCTCGCGCATCCAGGCCAGGTTAGCCAGCGCGAACACGTGATCGGGGTCCGACTGCAAGGCCAGCTGGAAGGCCGCTTCCGCCCCTGGCGCGTCGCCGGCAGCCAGCAGCTCGCCGCCGCGCCGGGCGTGCGCGGCAGCGGACTGCGAGTTGGCGTCAATGGAAATCATGGCGCCAGCATAGCACCGCCAAGGTTAGAGTGCGACCGCCCGCTCCAGCATGGCCAGCAACAGCACATTGCAGCCGGCAGTCAGGTGCTCGGGCTTGGCGTCCTCGATTTCATTGTGGCTGATGCCGTCCTTGCACGGCACGAAAATCATGCCGGCCGGCGCCAGGCGCGCCGCATAGATGGCGTCATGGCCGGCGCCGGACACCACGTCCATCACCGAGTAGCCGAGTTTTTCGGTGGCGTTGCGCACGGCGCCCACGCAGTCCGGGTGGAACGGCGTCGGCGCGAAATACGACACCTGTTCCAGCATGATGCCAAGGCCGGTGGCCGCCTGCGTGCGCCCGATAAAGGCGCGGATGTCCGCGTCCATGGTATCGAGCAGTTCGTCATTCACATTGCGCAGGTCGATGCTGAATTTCACTTCGCCGGGAATCACGTTGCGGCTGTTCGGGAACACCTGCACCATGCCGACCGTGCCGCGGCCGTAGGGCGGATAGCGGTGGGCAATGGCCACGACTTCCTGCATGATGGTGGTCGCCACCTGCAGCGCATCCTTGCGCAAGGCCATCGGCGTGGGACCCGCATGCGCTTCCATGCCGTTCACCGTGCAGTCGTACCAGCGCAAGCCCATCACGGCCGGCACCACGCCGATAACGATGTCGGCGTCTTCCAGCACGGGGCCCTGCTCGATATGCGTTTCGAAATAGGCGCCGATCGGATGGTCACCCGGCACCTGCGGGCCTTTGTAGCCGATACGCTCGAGTTCCTCGCCGACCGTCCTGCCTTCCGTGTCTTTCGCCGCATACGCCGTTTCGAGCGAAAACGCGCCGCAGAACACGCCCGAGCCCATCATCACGGGCACGAAGCGCGAACCTTCTTCATTGGTCCAGAACGCGACCTCGATCGGCGCCTGCGTCCTGAGCTGCAGGTCGTTCAGGGTGCGCACCACTTCCAGGCCGGCCAGCACGCCGTAGTTGCCATCGAACTTGCCGCCCGTGGGCTGGGTGTCGATATGGCTGCCCGTCATCACCGGCGGCAGCGTATTGTCAACGCCGTCGCGGCGCATGAAGACATTGCCGATCTGGTCGATGGTGATGCTCATGCCGGCTTCGCGGCCCCAGCGCACCACCAGGTCGCGTCCTTCCTTATCGAGGTCCGTCAGCGCCAGGCGCTTGACGCCGCCCTTGGCCGTGGCGCCGATCTGCGCCAGCTCCATCAGGGAGTCCCACAGGCGTTCGCCATTGATACGCGGTTCAGTCATCAATCACTCCTTCGTTATACGGTGGCAGCGGAAAAAGCCGGGCGTTCGATATAGCGCCCCGCGCCCTCGACTGCCATCAGTTCGCCCTGGTGGAACACCACTTTGCCGGCGGCAATCGTGGTGACGGGAATGCCGCGCACGGTGCGCCCTTCGAAGACATTGAAGCCGCCTTTGGCAAACTGGGTGGCGGCCGAAATCGTGCGCGAGGCCTGCGGGTCCCACAGCACGATATCGGCGTCGCTGCCGGCCGCGATCACGCCCTTGCGCGGATAGATATTGAAGATCTGCGCCGCATTGGTCGAGGAGACCTTGACGAATTCGGACGGCGTGAGGGTGCCGGAATTGACGCCCGCATCCCACACCACGGCCATGCGTTCCTCGACGCCGCCGCAGCCGTTCGGGATGCGCGTGAAGTCGTCCTTGCCGGCTGCCTTCTGTTCGGCGCAAAACGTGCAGTGGTCGGTGGCGGTGGTATGCAGGTTGCCGCTTTGCAGGCCATGCCACAGCGCAGTTTGATGGTGCTTGCCGCGAAACGGCGGGCTCATGACGTGGCCGGCCACGTAGTCGAAATCGTCGCTCTGGTAGACGCTGTCGTCGATCACCAGGTGGCCGGCCAGCGCCTCGCCATACACGCGCTGGCCATTGGCGCGCGCGCGGGTGATGGCGTCCAGCGATTCGGCGCACGACACGTGCACGATATATACGGGCGTGTTAAGCACATTGGCGATCGCGATGGCGCGGTTGGCCGCTTCCGCTTCCACCGCCGGCGGGCGCGACAGCGGATGGGCCTGCGGCCCCGTGATGCCCCTTTTCAGCAGGTCCTGCTGCAGCTGGTAGACCAGTTCGCCGTTTTCCGCATGCACGGTGGGCAGCGCGCCCAGTTCCAGCGAGCGGGTAAAGCTCTTGATGAGGGTTTCATCGTCAGCCATGATGGCGTTCTTGTAGGCCATGAAGTGCTTGAAACTGTTTACGCCATGCTCGCGCACCAGCGTGCCCATCTCCTCATGTACCTGCTCGCTCCACCAGGTGATTGCCACGTGAAACGTGTAGTCGCCGGCTGCCTTCGACGACCATTCGCGCCACTGGTGATAGGCCTCGATCAGCGACTGCTTCGGCGCCGGAATCACGAAGTCCATGATGGTGGTGGTGCCGCCGGCCAGGCCTGCCGCCGTGCCCGTGAAAAAGTCGTCGGACGTGACCGTGCCCATGAACGGCAGATTCATGTGCGTATGCGTGTCGATCCCGCCCGGCATTACGTACAGGCCATCCGCGTCGATCACGGTGGAGCCAGGGGGGACAGCAAGATGCTCGCCGACGGCGGCGATCAGATCGCCCTCGATCAGCACATCGGCGCGGAAGGCGCGGTCGGCATTGACGACGGTGCCGCCACGGATAAGAGTGCTCATAATGCTGTCTCCTCTTTTAAATGAATTACGCCAGCGGCGCCTGCGACAGGCGCGCCGGCGCCTTGCCCTTCATCATGGCGCCGTAGACCACGGCGGCAATCGCCACGCCGACAAACCAGGCGTAGGTATAGATGGTTTTGAATCCTTCGCCCACGCCGGGGAAGGCGGTGGGGAAAGCGGCGTTCAGGAAGCCCGGAATATTCGGCAGCACGGCGATGACGAACGCCACCAGCGCGGCCATGTTCCAGCCATTGCCGTACGAGTACACGCCATCGTCGCGGTACAGCTGCTTCACATCGAGCTCGGTCTTGCGCACAAAGTAGTAGTCGACGATCAGGATGCCGGCGATAGGGCCCAGCAGCGCCGAGTAGCCGATCAGCCAGGTGAAGATATAGCCCTGCGTCGATTCGAGCACCTTCCACGGCATCATCACAATCGCGATAAAGGCCGTGATATAGCCGCCCATCTTGTACGAAATCTGTTTGGGCGCCAGCGAGGAAAAGTCATACGCAGGCCCCACCAGGTTGGCCGCCAGGTTGACGCTGACGGTATCGATCAGCAGGATGATCAGCGCGATCAGCACGGCGGCGCCCGTCATGCGGCTGGCCAGATCGACCGGGTCCCAGATGGCCTTGCCGTACATGACGACCGAGCCGGCGGTCACGATCACGGCCAGCATCGCCAAGAGGCCCATCGGCACCGGCAGGCCGACCGACTGGCCGATGATCTGGTCGCGCTGGGTTTTGGCAAAGCGCGTGAAGTCGGGGATATTCAGCGCCAGCGTGGCCCAGAAGCCCACCATGGCGGTCAGCGAGGGCCAGAACACGACCCAGAACTGGCCGGCCTTCTTGCCGCCTTCAATGAATTGCGATGGCTGGTCGAGCAGGCTGCCCACGCCGCCGGCCTTGCTGTGCACCCAGTACAGCAGCACGAAGCAGATCAGGATTTTCAAGGGCGCGGTATATGTTTCGAGCTTGCGGATCGCTTCCATGCCGTGCAGGATGTAGTAGAACTGGATGGCCCAGAAGGCGAGAAAACACAGCAGCTGGCTGCCGTTGATGCCCAGGCCCGCGATCTTCTCGCCGCCCAGCTCATGGCCCAGCAGCACGCCCATCAGCGTGTAGATCATCTGGCCGCCGAACCAGGTCTGGATGCCATACCAGCCGCAGGCAACGATCGCCCGCATCAGCGCCGGCAGCCGCGCCCCCGTGGTGCCGAACGAGGAACGGGCCAGCACCGCATACGGGATGCCGTACTTGGTGCCCGCATGGCCGATCAGCAGCATCGGCAGCAGCACGATGGCGTTGGCCAGGAACACCGTCAGCACGGCCTGGTAGCCGGACATGCCGCTGTCGATCAGGCTGGCCGATAGCGTATAGGCGGGAATGCACATCACCATGCCGACCCACAGCGCGGCGAAGTGATACCAGCGCCAGGTACGCTGAGCCGCCGTGGTGGGCGCCAGGTCTTCGTTCCAGAGCTGCGTGTTGCCTGAATAGTCGTGGTTCACAGGGTATTCTCCATCGGTTGGGCCGCTTGCGCCGGGCAGGCGCAAGGGATACGGCAAAGTGGAAACAGCGGCGTTCTAGCTTACCGCAAAGGCGGCCGAATGTTTATAAAATAAACACGCAAGAAGCATGCCCTACGCTGTTTCCAACACCGCCCGCGGATTACGTGGATCCTGGGTCCAGTTCATGTACGGCTTGCCCGTGGCCTGCGGCACCATCGTGATGCAGCCCTGCACCGGACAGGTGATTTCGCACAGGTTGCAGCCCACGCATTCCTCCCTGATTACTTCATAGGTGCGCGTGCCGGCCGCGTCGATCAGCTGCGCGATCGACTGGTGCGAGGTGTCTTCGCAGGCCACGTAGCACTTGCCGCATTTGATGCAGGCGTCCTGGTCGATCTGCGCGATCACCTGGTAGTTCATGTCCAGGTATTTCCAGTCGGTCGTGTTGGCCACGGCCTTGCCGGAAAAGTCGCTGATGCGCTCATAGCCCTTCTCGTCCATCCAGCGCGACAGGCCGTCCTTCATCTCTTCGACGATGCGAAAGCCATGCAGCATGGCGGCCGTGCACACCTGCACGCAGCCGGCGCCCAGTGCCAGGAATTCCGCCGCATCGCGCCAGTTGCCGATGCCGCCGATGCCGGAAATCGGCAGGCCATGCGTGAGCGGATCGCGGGCGATTTCGGCCACCATGTTGAGCGCAATCGGCTTGACGGCCGCGCCACAGTAACCACCGTGGGTGCTGGCGCCGCCGACGATCGGCAAGGCCACCATGCGGTCCAGGTCCAGCGAGGTGATCGAGTTGATGGTGTTGATCAGCGAGACGGCGTCCGCGCCGCCGGCCTTGGCCGCGCGCGCCGGCATGCGCACGTCGGTGATATTGGGCGTGAGCTTGACGATCACCGGCAGCCGGCTGTGCTTCTTGCACCAGGCGGTGACCATCTGCACGTACTCGGGTACCTGGCCGACAGCGGCACCCATGCCGCGCTCCGGCATGCCGTGCGGGCAGCCGAAATTGAGCTCGATGCCGTCCGCGCCGGTCGCTTCGACTTTCGGCAGGATATCGGCCCAGTAGTGCTCTTCGCACGGCAGCATCAGCGAGACGATCATGGCGCGGTCGGGCCAGTCTTTTTTCACCTGCGTGATCTCGCGCAGGTTGATTTCCAGCGAACGGTCGGTAATCAGTTCGATATTGTTGAAGCCCACTACTTCGCGGTTCTTGCCATACAGGGCGGAATAGCGCGACGAGACGTTGACGGCGGCCGGGTCCTCACCGAGCGTCTTCCACACCACGCCGCCCCACCCTGCTTCAAATGCACGCACCACGTTGTAGGCCTTGTCGGTCGGCGGCGCGGAGGCCAGCCAGAAGGGGTTCGGCGATTTGATGCCGCAAAATTCGATGCCGAGATCAGCCATTATGCAGCCTCCACTTTATTCAAGATGTCACGATGGATGGCCAGTGCGGCCAGCTTGCCATGCTGGACGGCTTGCACCGTCAGGTCCTGCCCCGGCGCCACGCAGTCGCCGCCCGCATAGATGCCGGGCAGCACGGTGCGAAAGCCGGCGTCGACGGCAATCTTGTCACCCTCGCGCTGCAGCAATGCCGCCATCGGATCGGCCAGCACTTGCGTGTCGAAGCTCTGGCCGATGGCCTTGAAGATAGCGTCGGCCGCCACGTCGAACGTCTCGCCGGTGCCCATCAAACGCGTGCCTTCCAGCGCGGTTTTTTCGAAGCGCATGCCGGCCACTTTTCCGGCGGCGTCGAGCAGCACCTGCTGCGGCTGGGCCCAGGTCAGCATGCGTACCTGGTTGGCCTTGGCGATCTCCTGCTCATGGTGGGTGGCCGTCATGGCGTCGAAGCCGCGGCGGTACACCAAGGTGACTTCTTCGGCGCCCAGTCGCTGGATCTGCACCGCCATGTCGATCGCCGTGTTGCCGGCGCCGATCACGATGGCGCGCTTCGGCACGGGCAGCGCGGCCAGGTCGTCGGCCTGGCGCAGCGCGCTGATATAGTCGACCGCCGCCAGCAAACCCGGCGCGTCTTCGCCCGTCAGCCCCAGCTTGCGGCTGGCGCCCAGGCCCAGGCCCAGGAACACGGCGTCGTACTGCGCATGCAGCTCGCGCAACTGCAGGTTCTCGCCCAACACCTGGCTACATCGGATGGTGATGCCGCCGATGCCAAGCAAAAATTCCACTTCGCGCTGCGCGAAATCCTGCGTCAGCTTGTATTTGGCGATGCCGTATTCATTCAGGCCGCCCGCCTTGCTTTCCTTTTCAAAGATCACCACGTCATGGCCCAGCATGGCCAGGCGATGCGCGCACGACAGGCCGGCCGGCCCGGCGCCGACGATGGCAATGGTCTTGCCGGTGGCAGGCGCCCGCTTGAACGGGTGGCTGGCAAAGTGCATGTGGTCGGTCGCATAGCGCTGCAGCAGGCCGATCTTCACGGGCTGGCCTTCGGCGTCATGGTTGCGCACGCAGACGTCCTCGCACAGGATCTCGGTGGGACAGACGCGCGCGCAGCTGCCGCCCAGGATATTGCTCTTCAAGATGCCGGCGGCGGCGCCGTTGATGTTCTTGTCGTGGATATTGCGGATAAAGCTGGCCACATCGATTTCGGACGGACAGATGCGGCTGCACGGCGCATCGTAGCAATACAGGCAGCGCGCGCTTTCGATGGCGGCCTGGCGCGCCGTCAGCGGTGGCGCCAGGTCGGTAAAGTGGCCCGCCAGCTCGGCACTGGGCAGGGCCGCATGCGGCAGGTAGTTCAGGGATTCGATCATCACGCTTTCCTCTTCTTCGCTACGGTGAATGGTGGAGTTGACGCCCTTACTTCATCTGGGGAAAAGCAAATTCCACACCAGCGCTGGCGGTATTGGGCCAGCGCTGCATCACGGCCTTGTGGCGCGTGTAGAAACGCACGCCTTCGGGGCCGTAGGCATGATGGTCGCCGAACATGCTGCGCTTCCAGCCGCCGAAACTGTTGAACGCCATCGGTACCGGCAGCGGCACGTTGACGCCTACCATGCCGACCTGGATCTGGCGCACGAATTCGCGCGCCACGCCGCCGTCGCGCGTGTAGATCGCCACGCCATTGCCATACTCGTTGGCGTTGATCAGGTCCACCGCATGCACCACGTCGGGCGCGCGCAGCACGCACAGCACGGGGCCGAAAATTTCTTCCTTGTAGATGCTCATGTCGGGCGTCACATGGTCGAACAAAGTGCCGCCGACGAAGAAGCCGTTTTCGCGCCCGGCCACCACATGGTTGCGGCCATCGACCATCAGCGTGGCGCCCTGCTCCACGCCTTCGCCGATCAGCTTTTCGATGCGCTGCTTGGCAGCGAAAGACACCACCGGCCCCATTTCCGCACCATGCTCCATGCCGTCGCGCACTTTCAGTGCGGCCGTGCGCGTTGCCAGTGCACCGATCAATTTGTCGCCAGCATCGCCCACCGCCACCACCACGGAAATGGCCATGCAGCGCTCGCCGGCCGAACCGTAGGCGGCGCCGATCAGCGCATCGACCGTCATGTCCATGTCGGCGTCGGGCATCACCACCATATGGTTTTTTGCGCCGCCCAGGGCCTGCACGCGCTTGCCGCTGGCGCTGCCGCGCGCATAGATATATTCGGCAATCGGCGTCGATCCGACAAAGCTGATGGCCTGCACCAGCGGATGGTCGAGCAGGGCATCGACCGTGACCTTGTCGCCCTGCACCACGTTGAAGACGCCATCGGGCAGGCCCGCTTCTTTCAGCAGTTTCGCGTGCAGCAAGGAGGCCGACGGATCGCGTTCGGAGGGCTTCAGGACAAACGTATTGCCGCAGGCAATCGCCACCGGAAACATCCACATCGGCACCATCACGGGGAAGTTGAATGGCGTGATGCCGGCCACCACGCCGAGCGCCTGGCGCATCGACCAGGCGTCGATGCCGCGCGAAATCTGGTCCGTGAATTCGCCTTTCAGCAATTGCGGTATGCCGACCGCAAATTCCACCATCTCGATGCCGCGCGCCACCTCGCCCTGCGCGTCGGCAAAGGTCTTGCCGTGTTCGCGCGTGAGCATGGCGGCAAATTCATCGGTGTGCTGCTGGCACAGCTGCAGGTAGCGAAACAGCACGCGCGCACGCGTCAAGGGCGGCGTGGCCGACCACGAAGGAAAGGCAGCGGCGGCGGCCTGCACGGCCATATCGACGTCTTCAACGGTGCCGAGCGCGACGCGGGCGACCGGTTCGCCCAGGGCGGGATTGTAGACGTCGCCGTAGCGGCCGCTGGCCGTGTCGACTTTGGCGCCGTTGATATAGTGGGTGATGGTGTCGAGGTTGGTCATTGTTTATCCATTTTTTAAACCCAGCGGCAAAGACTGGGGTCGGACGGGGACGCCGAGTCCCTCAGGGTCCGGCCCCGGCTTTTGTTTTGGGTTTGCCGTTCAATCGAGATTTTTCAGTACCGTCGCCAGCTTGCCGAACAGCTCGTCGATATGCTGTTTTTCCAGCACCAGTGGCGGCGACAGGGCGATGATGTCGCCGGTAGTGCGGATCAAGACGCCATCGGCAAACGCCTGCTTGAAGGCGGCAAACGCGCGCGTGCCAGGCTTGCCGGCGATCGGTTCGAGCTCGATGCCGGCGATCAGGCCGATGCTGCGCAGGTCGATCACATGCGGCAGCCCTTTCAGGGAATGGACCGCGTCCTGCCAGTAGCCCTGCATGCTTTTCGCGTGGCCGAGGATGTCCTGCTCTTCGAACACCTGCAGCGTGGCCAGCGAGGCGGCGCAGGCCAGCGGGTGGCCGGAATACGTATAGCCGTGGAACAGTTCGATGCCGGGTGGCGCGTCCATGAAGGCGTCATGGATGTATTTTTTGCTGAACACGGCGCCCATCGGCACCATGCCGTTGGTGAGCCCCTTGGCGGTCGTCATCAGGTCCGGCTCGACTTCGAAATAGTCGGCGGCGAATGGCGTCGTCATGCGGCCAAAGCCGGTGATCACTTCGTCGAAAATCAGCAGGATGCCGTGTTTGGTGCACAGTTCGCGCAGCCGTTTCAGATAGCCTTTCGGCGGGATCAGCACGCCGGTGGAGCCGGCCACCGGTTCGACGATCACGGCAGCAATCGTCGACGCGTCATGCAGCGCGACAATTCGTTCGAGTTCCTCGGCCAGGTGGGTGCCGTATTCGGGTTCGCCTACCGTATAGGCGTTCTTTTCCAGGTTGTGCGTGTGCGGCAGATGGTCGACGCCGGGCAACATGGGGCCGAAGGTCTTGCGGTTGCCGGCGATGCCGCCGACGGAAATGCCGCCAAAGCCCACGCCGTGGTAGCCGCGCTCGCGGCCGATCAGGCGCGTGCGCCCGCCCTCGCCACGTGCCTTGTGATAGGCCAGCGCGATTTTCAGGGCCGTGTCGACGGCTTCTGAACCGGAGTTCGTATAGAACACATGGCCGAATTTATGGCCCGTGTAGTCCATCAGTTTTTCGGCCAGTTCGAACGCTGCCGGATGGCCCATCTGGAAGGTGGGCGCAAAATCGAGCTGGCCCACCATCTCGCGGATGGCGCCGACGATCTTCGGCTGCGCATGGCCGCACGGCACGCACCACAGGCCGGCCGTGCCGTCCAGGATGCGGTTGCCGTCGACATCCTTGTAGTGCATGCCTTCGGCCGAGACCAAGAGGCGCGGATTGGCCTTGAAGTCGCGGTTATTGGTAAACGGCATCCAGAATGCCGACATCGATTCCGGCCTGTTTTCGTTCATGAATTTCTCCCGGGAGTGCTGACCAGCCGTTTGTGTGTTTTTGACGGCGCGTAAAATAATTTACCAGTTGGCAAAAAGCTGATGTAATAATAGGCAGGCCATCCCCGATAAGCACAGATACACAAGGGGCACGGCATCCCAACCGTACAGGTCGAAAAACCACTACAGTTTGCGCAGTCAGCCAGGAAGCCAGGCAGGAGCCACCTTTGACGCACAATGTAAAACAGGACGCGCATGAAAACGATGCGCCGGAACAAGGCACAGGCTGGCCGGTGCTGGAAATCGGACGCCACAAGAAGGGCGGCCTGGTCGAGCAGATCGTGATCGCCATCAGCGTGATGGTGGGCAGCCGCGCCCTGCGCATCGGCACCAGGATGCCGTCGGTACGCCAGTTTGCGAAATGCAATGGCGTGTCGACGTTTACCGTGGTCGAATCGTATGACCGGCTGGTCAACCTGGGGCTGCTGTCGTCGCGGCGCGGTTCCGGCTATTTTGTCGCGCGCCACGATGTGACCGCGTTGCCACAGGTATCTGCGCAAACCAGCGCCAGCCCCGTCGCCATCGATGCGCTGGCGCCCGACCTGTATTCGGGCGTGTCCGATGCGCTGCCCGTCGGCGCCGGCTGGCTGCCGCCCGAGATGTATGGCGAGGCGACCATCCTCGACGCCGTGCGCCAGGCCATGCGCATTCCGGCCAGCCGGCTGCGCGGCTATGGCCATCCACTGGGCTTTCCGTCGCTGCGCCAGCACCTGGCCGCGACCCTGTCCGACGAACTGTTCCAGGTCGAGCCGGACCAGGTGCTGCTGACCCATGGCGCCACGCATGCTTTTGATTTGATCCTGCGCAGCCTGACCAAGCCCGGCGACACGGTACTGGTGGAAGACCCCGGCTACAGCAACCTGCAGTCGCTGATCCGCCACCACGGCTGCATCCCGGTGGGCATCGCGCGCGGCGAGGCGGGCCTCGATCTCGATGCGCTCGCCGCTGAAGCGGCGCGCACCCAGCCCAAAATCATGTTCGTCAACACGGTGCTGCAAAACCCGCTCGGCACCTCGCTCAGCCAGGCGCAAACGCACCGCCTGCTGGCGCTGGCCGAGCAGTTCGATTTCTGGCTGGTGGAAGACGATATCTACCGCGAGCTGGCCGCGCGTGGCGCAAGCCATCCATCGCTGGCGGCGATGGACGGCTTGCGCCGCGTGATCCGCGTCGGCAGTTTTTCCAAGACGCTGTCGCCGGTGCTGCGCGTGGGCTCGATCTGCGCCTCGCCGCCGCTGGTGGCCGAACTGGTGCGCGTGAAAATGCTGGCCGGGCTGACCACCTCGGAGATCAACGAGCGCGCCGTCTACCATGCGATTTCGGCGCGCCCCTACAAGCGCATGATCGAGCGCCTGGTGGCGCAGCTTGATGCGGGCCGCGAGCGCAGCATCGACTGCCTGGCGCAGGCCGGCATGGCGCCCGTGGCGCGCCCGCGCGGCGGCATGTTCGTCAGCGCCGGCTGGCCCGATATCCAGACGCCGCAGTGGAACGGCAAGCTGGTGGCCGACATGGCGTTAAAGGCCGGCATTCTGCTGTCGCCGAACGAATTTTTCATGCTGCGCGCGCCGGAAACCGTATGGTTCCGCTTCAATGTCGCTTATACCGATAGCCCCGTGCTGCAGGCATTCCTGCAATCGATACGCCCACGCTAGAGACCCCACCATGGCCAGCGACAAATCCCCTGCCCCCCTGACGAAAAGCGCCAGCGGGCGGCGCCTGCAAAACCGCGACCGCCTGGAGGCCGACATCCTGGCGCAAGCCGTGCGCGTGTTCGCCGAAAGCGGCTACGAAGGGGCGTCGATCGCCACCATTGCCGAACGGGCGGGCCTGTCGAAGCAGAACCTGATGTATTACTTTCCGTCCAAGCAGCAGCTGTACCAGCGCGTGCTCGACGATGTGCTCGACGACTGGCTGGCGCGCATGGACCTGCTGGCCAATGAAGACGACGAGCCGGGCGACGTGCTGCGCGCCTATATCAGCGCCAAGCTGCGTTTTTCGCGCGAGCAGCCGTGGGCCTCGCGCGTGTATGCGCTGGAAGTGATCAATGGCGCGCCGCTGTATGGCGCGCAGATACGCAGCAGAGTGGTGCCGCTGCTGCACAAGGATATCGCCGTGTTCGAGCGCTGGATCGCCGCTGGCAGGATCGCCCCCGTCAACGCCACCCACCTGATGTTTGTCATCTGGGCCATGACGCAGTCGTATGCCGATTTTGCCGCGCAGATGACCTTGGTGCTCGAACGCAAGCAGCTGCTGCGCCGCGATTTCGACGAAGGCGAGCAACTGATCACGCAGATGGTGCTGGCGGCGGTGGCGCTGCCCGCATCGGTATCGGTAACGGCGGCAGGCGAAAAAAAACCGCCGTGAGCGGCGGTTTCGTGTAGCGGCAGCGTCAGGCTTACGCGGCTGCCTTGTTCTTGCGGCGGCGCGCGGCGAAACCGGCCAGGCCCAGGCCGGCCAGCAGCATGGCCCAGGTTTCCGGTTCCGGCACCGGCGAGACGGCAGCGGCAAACCCGGCCACGTCGGTGGCGGCAAACGCCTTGCTATTGCCGAGCGTCAAATTGGCGTTCCAGTCGCCGGCCACCACGGTGCCAAGGATATTGCCATTGCTGCCGCTGATGACGGCGTTGGGCGCCAGCACGCTGCCCAGCACATCGATGCTGTTGAACGTGACGCTGCCGGCATCGGTAAAGTTGAACAGCACGTTGTAGTCATTGAGCACGCCCATGCCCATGTTGCCCCAGTTTGCATTACCGCTCAGGTTGAAAATCACGGTCTTGGTCACGCTGCTGTCGAGCGCGGACTTCAGGTTCGTGATCGACGCAAAATCGCTGGCTTTCATGGTGAATACTTCCACCGATTTGGCGCCGCCGGCGCCGCTCGACAGCGTCACTTCCGGTGCATACCACGGATTGGACGTGACCTTGCCGGTGCTTGCCAGTGTGCCGATGGCGCTCGACGTGGCGCTGACATTGGCCGAGGTAGTGGCAAACGAGATCGCTGGCGCAGCCGATGCCGGCGTCGTCGACAGATTGGTATTCGGGGCGATGGTGGTGGCGCCGGCAGCATAGTAGCCGCCAGCCAGGGTGCCATTCGAATAGCTGAAATTTCCGCCAGCAATCACGGAATAATTGCCGTAAGCACCGCTGCCTATCGCGTAGGAACTGCCGGAAATATCACCGACCGCAGCAATACCGCCGGCAATGCTGTTGTTGCCGACGGCGATATTGCTGAGGGAATACAGGTTCGCCTTGCCTACCAGAGCGGACAGGTCCAGCACGTCAGCCTGGGCAACGCCCGTGGCAAAGACGGTGGACAATAACAGGACAGGTATGTTTGACAGCTTCAGCATATATTTCCAAATTCATCATTAACTTACCTGCAGAATATCATATCCAACGGATTTACTTGTCGCGCAAACATAAAAATTGTAATAAATAAATAATATTTATGTTCCATAAAGCAACTTCCGGAGTTGTGCCTACGTGCCGCTCGCATCGCTGGCATGCGGCAGCCATGAATGAATTTCCCAACGAACAATCTTCCGGTGATAGCATGACGCGCTGCACACTTAACCAACAGAGGACAGGCATGAAACAGTTGTCAGCGGCAAGCCGCTCATCGATGCTGCGCAAGGCAGCTTGCGCGGCAGTACTGGCATCGTCATCGATGGCGCAAGCCCAGACCGTCGGCATGATCGCCAACGAGCCGCTCAGCGAAACCTGGCTGAACGCGGGTTTTTATTCCTATCATTTCCAGCGCGACAAGAACCTGAATGACGGCAACCCGGGCCTGGGCGCCGAATACCGCTTCTCCACGGTCGCCTCCGCCACGGCTGGCCGCTTCTACAACAGCGACCGCGCCTATTCGAATTACCTGGGCGTGTATTACCAGCCTTTCCACGTTGGGCCGGTGCGCGTGGGCGCCGTGATCGGCGGCTTCAACGGTTATCCGAAGATGCGCGACGGCGGCTGGTTTCCGGCGCTGGTTCCCACTGTCAGCTATGAATACAAACGGGTGGGCGTCAATATCGCCATCGTTCCCTCCTACAAGGATCGCCTGTATGGCGCGCTCAGCTTCCAGCTGAAACTGAAGGTCTTCGAGTAACCGTTTGTCCCGTCCTGCCGCCGTTCATTCCGGCCATCCTGCAATTCGTCGCAGCGCCGATGCCAGCCAGTGTGCATCACGCTACAGTGCAATCATTCAATGACAGGAGAACGGCATGAAAGACATCAATTCGGCACCGGGCAATGCGGATTTCAACAGTTTCTGGCAAGGCCTGTGCGGCCTGGCACGCCAGGGCGTACAGGCAGTGGGCGCCATGTCCTGGCCCATGCTGCTGGCCTGCGCCATCGGCCTGGCCCTGTTCATCACCATCCTGCCGCTGGTGCTGACGCTGTTCGTGATTTTCCTGCTGCTGAAATGGGCGAACAACAGCGCCGGTTTCGGCTGGAACAAGAAAACAGCAACCGAGCAGCCGCCACAATAGCAATGCACGGTCAGAGGAATCATTCTTGCCGTGATGGCAAGCCTCGATTATAGTCAGGCAGGCACTGACAGGCTGTGGCGGGAACGCCGCAGGCCATCGATGATCGAAGCTACTCCATCCCCATCACAGGAGTTCCTCATGACCACTACTGCAAAAGCCACCAGGGCCACCACGATACCCTGCCTGCGCTACCACGATGCACCGGCAGCCATCGCCTGGCTGTGCCAGGCACTGGGATTTGAACAACAGCTGGTCGTGCCCGACGATGACGGCGGCATCGCGCATGCCCAGCTCAGCTTCGGCAATGGCATGATCATGCTGGCCTCGGTGATCGACAGCGAATATGGGCGCCTGATGAAGCAGCCTGGCGAACTCCATGGCGCCAACACGCAGAGCTGCTACCTGGTGGTCGACGATGCCGACCGCGTCTACAGGCGCGCGCTCGAAGCCGGTGCCGAGATCGTGCTCGACATCAAGGACGAAGACTACGGCGGACGCGGCTTTACCTGCCGCGATCCGGAAGGCCATATCTGGAGCCTGGGCACTTACGACCCATGGTGAAACGGAGAACCATGATTATCAGCAGCATCGCCGCCGCCAGCCTGGCCCTGATCGGCGGCTTCCTGTCCGCTCCCGGACTGGTCGACAAGAACATCAACCAGGTCTATCCCGCCACATCCGCGCCGCCATCGAGCCAGGCACAGACGCTGCACCGCAGCCTGTGGATCGCCGACCTGCATGCGGACAGCCTGCTGTGGCAGCGCAAGCTGGGCGAGAAAGGCAACGGCCACCTCGACCTGCCGCGCATGGCGCAAGGCAATGTGGCGCTGCAGGCATTTTCGGCGGTGACCAAGACACCGCGCAAGATGAATATCAACCGCAACGATGGCGACAGCGACAACATCACCACGCTGGTGATGGCGCAGGGCCTGCCGCCAGCCACCTGGAACAGCCTGCTGGCGCGCGCCACTTACCAGGCGCAGCAGCTGCACCAGCTGGCCGGCGACAGCCAGGGAACCCTGCGCGTGATCGGCAGCCGCGCCCAGCTGCGCAGCTTTATCGCCGCGCGCGACAAGAACCAGCACTTGATGGCCGGCTGGCTGACCCTGGAAGGCGCGCATGCGCTCGAAGGCAAGCTCGGCAATCTCGATGTGCTGTACCGCGCCGGCTACCGCATGGCCGCGCCCACGCATTTCTTCGATACCGAACTGTCGGGTTCGCAGCATGGCATGCAGAAAGGCGGCCTGACGCCGCTGGGCCGCGACTGGCTGCGCGCCATGGAACAGCGCAAGATGATCGTCGACCTGGCGCATGCGTCCAGCGCCACCATCGACGAGGTGTTGCGCCTTGCCAAACGCCCGGTGATGGTGTCGCACACGGGCGTGCGCGGCACCTGCGCCAACGGCCGCAACCTCGGCGATGCGCAGCTGAAACGGATTGCCGCGCAAGGCGGGCTGGTCGGCATTGGCTTCTGGAATACGGCGGTGTGCGGCAAGGATGTGCAGGCGATTGCGCGCGCGATCAAATACACGGTGGCGCTGATCGGCGTCGAACACGTGGCCTATGGTTCGGACTTCGACGGCGCCGTCACCACCGCCATCGACGTGGCCGGCTTGCCGCGCCTGACGCAGGCACTGCTGGACGCGGGGCTGTCGCCGGCGCAGATACGGCGCATCGCCGGTGAAAACGTGCGCGACTTTTTGCTGAAGAATCTGCCTGATGATGATGCCTGACTGAGCGACGCCCAGGAAAGCGCCGCCATCAAGGCAGCATCGGATCACTGCCCGGAGTTTGGGCGGCGTTTTGAAAAATGCACGTCACCAGCAATAATTTCTACATAATGGTCATTGCTTTGGATGATGTAGTGCTTGTAATCGCTCCTGTCATGCTTTCTCCAGCCAGGAGACGCCAGGTCTCTCTGTTTTATCAGGTTTTCCAGCCAACTTGACTCGGGAACCACCCAGTAAACGGACACAAATTCGTCTTCCTCGCGGTTTGCATAGTAGTGGAGGTGCTTGTTTCTCTCGAGCCGGAGCCCCCATACACAAGAGAAATCAAGGACGCCATTATATTTGGAGTAGTTTGCGTTCTTTGTCCAAGTGGGAAACTCTGCTCTGAGCGCATCACGCACGAAGGTCATCTGCACGTGGTCATTGGGCGCTTGCCATACTGGCAGCCTGATGGCGAATGCACGATCTGTTTGAAGAGCTGCTGTCATGGTCATGAGGCTTTACATGTCGGTACGTTGAAGGTGCTACCAGCTGGCAAGCCGTTGTTACTGGTAAAAACGTGCGTGACTTCTGCCGAAAAATTTACCCGATAACGGCGCTTAACCGAGCGCTGCGATCAGCGCCTGGTCTGCCACCTGGCGCGGCCGGATCCGGATCAGCTGGCTGTACAGCGGCGGCAGCGCTTCGCACAGCGCCAGCAGGTCCGTCTCGGGCATGCCGGACCGCACATACTGGAATTGCGCCGGGTTGTTGTCGGGCAGCGCACCTTCCATGGTCGAGCCGTAAGCGCCCAGCGTCATGATACCGGCGGCGCTGGCATCGGGTGCGCCCGACAGCACGAAGGTGCCGTGCTTGGGGTGGCCCAGATAACGTTTGTATTCTTCCTGCTGCGCACTATCGGCGCCCGCCATCAGTTCATGGCGCAACAGCGCATACAGGCGCGTGCATTCCATGAACGGCGTGCGTATCAGCGACTGCGCCTGCTGGCCTGGCAGGCACAGCAACAGGTTGCCGAAGGAATCGAGCAAGGCGGCGGCCTCGCCTGTACCGCCGTTGCGGCGGTCCTGTTCCATCGCGGCCAGCAAAAACGGCGCCAGGCCCGCATCGGGCGCATGCGGCGCGCAGCGGTAGTTGAGTGCGTCCGGGAAATGGCGGCGCAAGGCGCGCACCACTGCATGGTCGCCCGGCAACGTAGCCGGATCGCATGCCACGTCATCGTCACCGGCATGCAGCAGCTGCATCACCTGCGCCGACATCGATTCGAACACCAGCGTGCACAATGCCTGCGTGGCTTCATTGATGCTCTTGCCGATAAAAAAGGATTTGGGTGGCGCGCCCGAGGCGGCGCGCGCATATGGGGTGTCGCCGCGCACGGCCGGATAACAGAAGCTGCGGGCCGCCTGCCCGCGCAGCGCCGCCGGCAGGGCCGCAAAGCTGGCCTGGTTGTCGTAATTGATGCCCGCATTGCCATCGGGCGCCGCCACCACCACATTGAAACCGGCCGCCAGGATCGCGCCCGTGCACATGCAGCACGGGTCGAGCGAGGTGACGATGGTCAGTTCCTGTGGCGGCGGCAGGATCGTGCCCTTGGCTGCCTGCGCAAAATACCAGTCGACCAGCTGGCGCTCGCCATGCGCGGTCGGATCGAACACCAGGCCGTCACGCACGACATTGTTGTGCATCGACTGCAGCACATTGCCGGCGCCATCGAGCAGCACGCCGCCGACACCGAACGTGCCTTGTGCCTTGGCCGCCAACGCTTCGGCCGCGGCGATCGCCACGGCGGCCTGGATATCGATGGTTTTATTCAAGGGATGGCGTTATTTCATGTCCAGGTCGGAGTTGCCGAAACCATGCGGCAGCAGCCAGCCGGCCGTCACTTCCATGATGTCGTTCTTCACATTGGCCAGCAGCACCGGCAGGTCGGCGCCACCGAGTTCGAATATCACCTGGCGGCAGGCGCCGCACGGCGAGATCGGCTCGGCCGTGTCGCCGGTCACCGCCAGCTTTGCAAAGTCGCCCGGCTTGCAGCCGTGCGCAATCGCGCTGAAAAACGCCGTACGCTCGGCGCAGTTGCACAGGCCATAGGCGGCGTTTTCCACATTACAGCCACGAAATACGCGGCCGTCCTTGCACAGCAGCGCCGCGCCCACGCGAAAGCGCGAGTATGGCGCGTACGCCAGTTCGCGGCCGGCGTTGGCTTCGGCGATCAGTTCCTGGTTGTTCATTTTTATCTTTATGAGTTGAAATCAACCCCACCGCAAAGGCTGGGGTCGGACCCTGAGGGTCCGACCCCAGGGTTTGCCTCTGGGGTTAAAAGTATTTAAGGACGAATGGTACGATAAATCACCGGATTGGCCGTCAACGCCACCGGGCTGATCTCATACGCCTGCTGGATTTCCCTGACGGCCTGCTGCGCCGCCGCTTCCGTGCGCGCGTGCACCATCGCCAGCGGCTGGCCGACAGCCACCTGCTCGCCCAGGCCGACCAGTTCCGTCAGGCCGACGGCAAAGTCGATCTCGTCGGTCGGACGGCGGCGGCCACCGCCCAGCGCCACTACCGCCAGGCCAATCGCGCGGCAATCGCGCACATTGGCAAAGCCGGCGGTGAGCGCCGGCGCCGGCACCACCACTGGCGCCTGTTCCAGGTGCTTGTCCGGGTTGTCGACCAGATCGGCAGGACCACCCAAGGCCGACACCATGCGCGAGAAACGCTCGGCCGCTTCGCCCGAGGCCAGCACCGCTTCGAGCCTGGCGCGGGCTTCTTCTTCGGTTCCGGCCAGGCCGCCCAGCACCAGCATCTCGGCGCACAGCGCCAGCGTCACTTCGTGCAGGCGCGCGGGGCGAGAGCGACCCGTCAGGTAATCCATCGCGCCGCGCACTTCGAGCGCATTGCCGGCGTACGGCGCCAGCGATTCGTTCATGTCGGTCAGAATGGCGGAAGTCTGCATGCCGGCGCCATTGCCGACGGCAACGATGCTCTCGGCCAGCTCCACCGATTTGTCGTAGGTCGGCATGAACGCGCCGCTGCCCACTTTCACATCCATCACCAGCGCATCGAGGCCGGCCGACAGTTTTTTCGACAGGATCGAGCCGGTGATCATGGCCACCGATTCGACCGTGGCGGTGACGTCGCGGATGCTGTAGAAACGCTTGTCGGCCGGCGCCAGCTGCGCCGTCTGGCCGATGATGGCCACGCCGATCTCCTGCACCACCTTGCGGAACAATTCGTTGTCCGGCACGGTGCAGTAGCCGGGAATGGCGTCGAACTTGTCCAGCGTGCCGCCGGTGTGGCCCAGGCCGCGGCCCGAGATCATCGGCACATAGCCGCCGCAGGCGGCGACCATCGGCCCCAGCAACAGCGACACCACGTCGCCCACGCCGCCGGTCGAATGCTTGTCGACCACGGGACCGGGCAGGTTCAGCGCGCGCCAGTCCAGCACATGGCCGGAGTCGCGCATCGCCAGCGTGAACGCCACGCGCTCGTCCATGTTCATGTCATTGAAAAACACCGCCATGCCCAGCGCGGCAATCTGCCCTTCGCTGACGCTGCCATCCGTAATGCCGCGCACGAAAAACTGGATTTCCTCGGCGCTCAGCACGCCCTTGTCGCGCTTCTTGCGGATGATTTCTTGGGTTAGAAACATTGAAATTCCCGTGTAAGAATTAACACCGGGGTCAGACCCTTCGGGTCTGACCCCGGCATTTAAGGTGTTGGGTTAATACCGGGCCGGCGCCATGCAGCCAATACCCCAAAAGCAAACCCCGGGGTCAGACCCACAGGGGCCGACCCCGGTCACAGCACGCTGGTGCCGTTGGCCAGCGGCGCCACGCCAAGGTGCTTGGCCAGCGTCTGGCCGATATCGGAGAAGCTCTCGGAAATGCCCAGCGCGCGCGGCGCCACGCCGGGGCCGAAGAAGATCATCGGGATATGTTCGCGCGTGTGGTCGGAGCCGTGCCAGGTCGGGTCGCAGCCATGGTCGGCGGTGATCACCACCAGATCGCCCTCTTTCAGCTTGGCCATGAACTCGGGCAGGCGCGCATCCATTTCGCGCAGCGCGTCGGCATAGCCTTCGGTGTTGCGGCGGTGGCCGAAGGCCTGGTCGAAGTCGACGAAGTTCACAAACGTGAGCGACTTGTCCTGCACTTCATCGGCGGTCTTCAACAGTGCTTCGAACAGCGCCATATTGTCCACGCCCTTGACCACGCGCGAGATGCCTTGCGTGGCGAAGATGTCGCTGATCTTGCCCAGGCCGACCACTTCGCCACCGGCGTTTTTCACGTGGTCGAGCAGGGTCGGCGCCGGCGGCGCGACGGCGTAGTCGTGGCGGTTGGTGGTGCGCGTGTAGTTGCCGTTGCTGCCCGTGAACGGGCGCGCGATCACGCGGCCGATATTGTAGGGCTCGACCAGCTTGAAGGCCATTTCGCACACTTCGTACAGGCGCTCGAGGCCGAATGATTCTTCGTGCGCGGCGATCTGCATCACCGAGTCGCCCGAAGTGTAGATGATCAGCTTGCCGGTAGCGACATGCTCGTCGCCGTGCTTGTTGATGATGTCGGTGCCCGAGGCGTGGCAGTCGCCGAGAAAACCCGGCACGCCCGACATTGCCTGCAGTTTTTCGGTGAGGTCGGCCGGGAACGACGGCGTGGTGCGCGGGAAGTATCCCCAGTCGAATTCGACCGGCACGCCGGCGATTTCCCAGTGGCCGCTTTGCGTGTCCTTGCCGGTCGAGCGCTCGCGCGCGGCGCCGTAAGCGCCAGTGAACCCCTCGCGCTGTTCGAAGCCGGTGGCCCATTCGCCGCTGGCCAGGTGGGCGGCTGCGGCCAGGCCCAGGCGCTCCATGTTCGGCAGTTTCAGAGGCTTGCCGCTTTTGGCGACGGTGCTGGCGATATGGCCAAAGGTATTGGCGCCGGCGTCGCCGTACTTGGCCGCGTCCGGCGTTGCGCCAAGGCCAAAGGAATCAAGCAAAAGGATAAATGCGCGTGACATGATAAGGCTCGCTATAGGGATGATGCGGATAGTGTAGGCCGGATCGTCCGGCCCTGCCGCGCGGCAGCCTTGTGGGCGCAGGCCGCGCGGCGGTGGGAATCCTGCTTAGGCTTGTGGTTTTGCAGCGACGTTGGCCAGGAAAGCGAGGATCAGCTTGACCAGGTCTTTCGCGCCGATGGCCGCGTATTTCAGGGTCTGCTCGTGCGACAGCGCGAACGGCGACATGCCTTCGGCCAGGTTGGTAATCACCGACACGCCCACCACTTTGAGGTCGCAATGGCGGGCCGACACCACTTCCGGCACCACCGACATGCCGACCGTGTCGGCGCCCAGGCGGGCCATCATGCGGATTTCGGCGGCGGTCTCGAAGTTCGGGCCGGGGTAGGCCACGAATACGCCTTCATGCAGCGTGATGCCGTTGGCGGCAGCGGTGTCCTTGACTTGCTGGCGCAGCTCGGCGTCGTAGGCGTTGGCCATGCTGAAGAAGCGCGGGCCGAAGCGGTCGTCGTTCGGGCCGACCATCGGCGTGCCCGGCAACAGGTTGATATGGTCGCTGATGGCGACCAGGCTGCCGGCATCCACTTCAGGGCGCAAGGAACCGGCGGCATTCGTGACGAACAGCATTTCGCAGCCCAGCAGCTTCAAGGTGCGGATGGCGCTGGTCATCACGCCCATGCCGTAGCCTTCGTAGAAGTGGCCGCGGCCCTTCATGCAGACCACTGCCACGCCCGACAGGGTGCCGACCACCAGCTCGCCGGCATGGCCGTGCACGGTGCTGATCGGAAAACCTGGCAGTTCGTCAAAGCTGATGCTGACGGCGTCCGTCATCTGCTCGGCCAACACGCCCAGGCCGGAACCGAGGATCATCGCCACGCGCGGCTTGAAATTTTCTGGGGCGCGGGCACGGATGATTTCGGCGGCGTGGAAAGGGGCGTTGTTCGACATGGTGGTCCTCGTGAATGGTTGAGTTGATGTGCTGATCCGGGCGATCTTTTGCTTGAACTCTGCAGCGAACGCTGTCCTGTGCAGATATATCGACGTGCGTATGGTTGCTATCAGGCGCCACTATGCATCAGGCGCCATATGTATGGCAAATACCATTTTTCTTGCACATTTATACAAAAGATATATAAATGGCCGGCATTATAGAACAGTCGCGCCACCCCCGCCATGCCGGGCATGATTCGGATTGACACCGCAGATGACACCGCAGTTGACATGCATTAGACAAATGTTTAACCTTGCAAACAATTGTTTTTTCCGAGCCTGCCGTGACCGACCTTTCGAAAAAAGAACAGCTGTACGCGCTGATCCGCAGCAATCCCTTTATTTCGCAGCAGGAGCTGGCGACCAGTCTCGGCCTGTCGCGCTCGGCCGTGGCCGGCCATATCGCCGGCCTGATCCGCGAACGCCGCCTGCTGGGCCGCGCCTATGTGCTGCCCGACAGCCGCCCCGTGCTGTGCCTCGGCGCGGCCAACCTGGACCGCAAGATGCGCACGCTGGCAACTCTGCAGATGGGCACCTCGAATCCCGTGCGCTCGACCGAAGTGTTTGGTGGCGTGGGCCGCAATATCGCGGAAAACCTGGCGCGCCTGGGCCTGCCCGTGGCGCTGCTGACGGCGCTGGGCGACGACGCGGCCGGCCATGCCCTGCAGACCCATGCGGAGGAAGCCGGCATCGACATGCGCGGCAGCCTGCACCTCGCCAATACCGGCAGCGGCACATATACGGCGGTGCTCGACGAACAGGGCGAAATGCTGCTGGCGATGGCCAACATGCAGTTGTATGAACAGCTGACGCCGGCATTCCTGCACAGCCGCCAGCCGCAGCGCGCCCAGGCCGCCCTGACCGTGTGCGACCTGAACCTGCCGCACGACAGCGTGGCGGCCTTGCTGGACGAAGCGCGCCAGGCCGATGGCCATGCCGCGCCGCTGGTGATCGTCGGCGTATCGCAGCCGAAAATGGCGCACCTGCCGCAGGACCTGGCCGGCCTGCAGTTGCTGATCCTGAACCGTGGCGAACTGGAAACGCGCGTGGCGCGCGCCCTGCCGACGCAGGCCGATGTGCATTTGGCTTGCCGCGAGGTGCTGCGCCAGGGCGTGCGCCAGCTGATCGTTACCATCGGCGGCGGCGGCGTGCTGTTTACCGATGGCGAGGGAGCGGACGCAGCCATTGCCCACCTGCCCGCTCTGGCCGTCAACCCGGTCGATGTGACCGGCGCCGGCGACGCCTTTTCCGCTGCCGTCTGCTGGTCGCTGTATCACGACAGCCATGATCTGAAACTGGCCTGCCGGCGCGGCCTGAAGCTGGCCGCCATGACGCTCGAATCGAGCGCCACCGTATCCCCCCTGATTTCCGCCAGCGTGCTGGTCGAGCTCGACAACGCCGCAGCGGCGCCCTCCCCCATTCTTTACCAACAGGACTGACCCCATGACCCAACTGCAAAACTTCCTTTTGTTCTCGCAAGAAGTGCTGGACGCGCGCGCGGCCGGCAAGGCCATCGTGGCGCTGGAATCGACCATTATTTCGCACGGCATGCCGTATCCGCAAAACGTGGAGATGGCGCGCGAAGTGGAACAGATCATCCGTGACGGCGGCGCCGTGCCGGCCACCATCGCCATTATCGACGGCAAGATCTGCATCGGCCTGTCGCCCGAGCAGCTGGAACTGCTGGGCACTTCGCCCGACGCCATGAAGGTCAGCCGCCGCGACCTGCCGTTCGTGCTGTCGCAAAAGAAACTGGGCGCCACCACGGTGGCCGCCACCATGATCTGCGCCGAACTGGCCGGCATTGCCGTGTTCGTCACCGGCGGCATCGGCGGCGTGCACCGCGGCGCGGAAACCAGTTTTGACATTTCGGCCGACCTGCAGGAACTGGCGCAGACCTCGGTCGCGGTGGTCTGTGCCGGCGTGAAATCGATCCTCGATATCGGCCTGACCCTGGAATACCTGGAAACCCACGGCGTGCCCGTCATCAGCGTGGGCCAGGAAGGCTTCCCGGCCTTCTTTACGCGCGAAAGCGGCTTCAAGGCCGATTTCCGCCTCGACAGCGCCGACGAGCAGGCCGCCTTTATCAGCACCAAATGGCAGCTGGGCTTGAGCGGCGGCGTGGTGGTCAGCAATCCGGTGCCGGCCGCACAGGCGATGCCGAAGGAAGAGATCGACGCGATTACCACCCAGGCGCTGCAGGAAGCGGACGCCGGCGGCGTCAAGGGCAAGCAGGTCACGCCATTCCTGCTGTCGCGCATCAAGCAGCTGACCGATGGCCGCAGCCTGGCCACCAATATCGCGCTGGTCAAGCACAACGCCCAGGTCGGTACCAAGCTCGCCATTGCCATGCAGGCGGTGCTGCCCCGATAATAGGACTGCTGTAAAGAAACGCGCGGGTGCCGACCGGCCCGCGCGTTGTTCCCTCCAGGCATCACACACGCCAAGGAAAGCATGTCCATTGATCTGAAACAGTTAAAGTATTTTCTCGCCGTTGCCGAGGAGAAAAGCTTCAGCCGCGCAGCCGAGCGCCTGCATATCTCGCAGCCGCCCCTGAGCCAGCAGATCATGAAACTGGAAAGCGAACTGGGCGTGCGCCTGTTTGCGCGCACCACGCGCACCTTCGAGTTGACCGTGGCCGGCAAGGCGCTGATGCACGAAGCGGCCGACCTGCTGGGCAAGATGCGCATGACCATCGATACCATCCGCCAGATCGACCGCGGCGAAGTGGGCCGCTTGCGCGTCGGCATCGTCGGCTCGGCCATGTGGGGCCCGATTCCCAGCCTGCTGGAGCAATTCCAGACCAAATTTCCGCGCGTTACCTGGACCATTCATGAACTGGGGCCGACGGTGCAATACGAAGCGCTGCGCAGCAAGCAGATCGACGTGGGCTTCTGGCGCGAACCCAAGCTCAACGATGATGATTTGCGACACGACAATCTGCGCCAGGAACTGTGCTTTCGCGAAAATGTCTGCGTGGCCGTCAATGAACACCACCCGCTGGCCAAACATGCCTCCATCGAACTGATCGACATTGCCGACGAACCGATGCTGTCGCTGGCGCTGGACAAATCGGCCTTTCCCCGCTATCTGGTGCAGTGCTGCGTCAATGCCGGCTTCGAGCCCGTGATTTTCCAGGAAGCCAACGAGCCGCAAACCCTGCTGGCGATGGTCGGCGTCGGCCTGGGCGTGACGCTGGTGCCGGAAACGACCAGCCGCATCGGCTGGCCCGGCGTGGTCTTTTTGCCGATCAAGACCAATCCGCCGTCCGCCAATCTGTATATCAGCTACACCACGCTCGACGATGCACCGGTGGTGCGCGCCTTTCTCAATATCCTCAATCCGCCGGCGACCTGAGGCCAGGCCGCCTCCGATTTATATCCGCTACATATAAATCCCTAAACAAAAACGTATTTGCCATACATATCGGCCTGATGCATAGTGGACCGAACGTCCCTCCCAAAAGTGTTGCATGCGCATCACACTGTATGCCGGAGCAGCCAGCTGGATAGCAATGTTCTTGTGCGATACGGTGCAATGTTGATAAGGAACCATCGATTCTTGCAGGCAGGACAGGCTAAATCGGCCCCAAATTTTCTGTTTGCCCTATAAAAAATATACAATATCGATCTTCCAGGAGCCAATTCATGAAACTTACACAATTTAGTTTGACGATCGCAGCCGCATTGCTGGCTGCTCAAGCGTCCGCGGCTACCCCAAAACTGGGTGTCGTGTATGACGCGGGCGGCAAGTTCGACAAGTCGTTCAACCAATCCGCTTTCGAAGGCGCCGAGCGCTTCAAGAAAGACACCGGCATCTCGTTCATCGAAGTGCAGGCCTCCAGCGATACCCAGGCTGAGCAGGTGATGCGCGGCCTGGCCCGCAAAAAACTCGACATGATCGCCGCCATCGGCTTTGCACAGACACAAGCCGTGCAGAAGGTCGCCAAGGAATTTCCCAACGTGAAATTCGTGCTGATCGACGGCCAGGCGGCAGGCGCCAACGTCAACTCGGTGGTGTTCAAGGAAGAAGAAGGCTCCTACCTGGTGGGCGTGGCGGCAGCCATGGCCAGCAAGAGCAAGAAAATCGGCTTTATCGGCGGCATCGATATTCCATTGATCCGCAATTTTGCCTGCGGCTATGCGCAAGGCATCAAGGCCGTCAATCCGAAAGCGGAACTGACGCAGAACATGGTTGGCACTACTTCGGGCGCGTGGAATGACCCGGCCAAGGGCGGCGAACTGGCCCGCTCGCAATTCGAGCGCGGCGTCGACGTGGTGTTTGCGGTAGCTGGCGGCAGCGGCATGGGCACTTTGCAGATGGCCAAGGAAAAAGGCAAGCTGGCGATCGGCGTCGATTCGAACCAGAATCATCTGTACCCGGGCACCATGCTGACCTCGATGGTCAAGCGCGTCGACAACACCGTATACGACAGCTTCATGCAAGTGAAAAACGGCACTTGGAAAGGCGGCGTCAGCTACAAAGGCCTGAAAGAAGGCGGCGTGGATTGGGCGTTAGACGCGAACAACCGCAAGCTGATCACGCCGGAAATCGAGAAGCGCGTGCTGGGTGCGCGCAAGGACATTATCGATGGCAAGATCAAAGTGATCGATTACCGCGTCGGCAGCAGCTGCCCGGTTTAACTTTCGACTCATCTCTAGACGCGCCGCCGGGGTTCTCCCCGCGCGGCGCGTTTCCATGAAACTATCCAGTTATGAGCCTATGCAGCCAGCAGTAGAATTTCGCAGCATCTCCAAGCATTTTGGACATGTGAAGGCGAACACCGACGTCAGTTTTTCCATCGCCAAGGGCAGCATCCACGGCCTGGTGGGCGAAAACGGCGCCGGCAAATCGACCTTGATGAGCATCCTGTACGGATATTACCGTGCCGACGGCGGAGAAATCCTGCTTGACGGAAAAGTACAGCCTATCCGCAACAGCCAGGAAGCAATCGAGCTGGGTATCGGCATGGTGCACCAGCACTTCATGCTGGTCGAGAATTTTACCGTCCTCGACAATATCATGCTGGGCACGGAAGGCGGCTTCCGGCTGGCCAGCCACCGCGCCGAAGCCGAAGCGAAACTGCGCGAAATCTGTACGCGCTACCGCCTCGACGTCGACCCGCTGGCCAAGATCGAAGATTTGTCGGTCGGCGCCCAGCAGCGCGTGGAAATCCTCAAGCAGATCTACCGCAGCGCCAATATCCTGATCCTCGACGAGCCGACGGCCGTGCTGACGGCCCAGGAAACGGCCTCGCTGTTCGAAATCCTGCGCTTGTTCAAGGAACAGGGCAAGACCATCATCCTGATCACGCATAAGCTGCAGGAAATCCTGGAAATCACCGACAACGTCACCGTCATGCGCGGCGGCACGGTGGTGGGTGCGGTGGCAACGGCCGGCACCTCGAAGGAAGAGCTGGCCAACATGATGGTGGGCCGCCCGATCCAGAGCCATCTGCCGCGCGCACCGTACAACCCGGGCGCCACCGTGCTGGAAGTGGACGGCTTGCAGCTGGCCGACGAGCAGCAGGTGAAATTGCTGGCCGACATAGGTTTCAATCTGCGCGCCGGCGAAATCGTCGCCATTGCCGGCGTCTCGGGCAATGGCCAGAGCGAACTGCTGGAGATTCTGTCCGGCATGCGCCTGCCCACCTCGGGCAAGCTGCGCTTCCTGGACCAGGACCTGCCGTTCGGCAAGCGCCACGACGCCGACGGCCTGCCGCTGGTGTTTCGCGACCTGGGAATCGCCCATATCCCGGAAGACCGCCTGCGTGATGGCGTGGTGAAAAATTTCTCGGTAATGCAGAACACCATCCTCGGTTACCAGGACCACCTGAAAAACCGCTGGGGCCTGTTCAACTTCAAGGCCATCGGCGCGCGCTGCGCCGAACTGCTGAAGGCCTTTGACGTGCGTCCGGCCAACCCGGACCTGCGCATCGGCCTGCTGTCGGGCGGTAACCAGCAGAAAGTGGTGATCGCGCGCGAAGTACTGGCGAAACCGAAACTGATGCTGGTCGGACAACCGACGCGCGGCGTCGATATCGGCACCATCGAGAGCATCCACACGCAATTGCTGGCCCTGCGCGACGCGGGCGTGGCAATCCTGCTGGTGTCGGTCGAACTGGAAGAAGTGCGGGCGCTGGCCGACCGCATTCTGGTCATGTGCGGCGGACGCATCACCGGCGAACTGAAAATTGAAGAATTCGATACCACCCGCATCGGTCTGCTGATGGGGGGACTGCACAAATCATGAATAACGACTTGCCACGCTGGGCGACAGCCTTTGTCATGCCCATGTTAAACCTGCTGTCGGCCTTGCTGGTCGCGGCACTGGTCATCTTTCTGCTGGGCGAAGACCCGGGCGAATCGCTGGGCATCCTGATCAACAGCGCCATCCTCAATCCGGAAGGCCTGAGCTACACGCTGTTTTACGCCAGCACCTTCATCTTCACGGGTTTATCTGTGTCGGTGGCGATGCAGGCCGGCCTGTTCAATATCGGCAGCGAAGGCCAGATGTATATCGGCGGCCTGGGCCTGACGGTCGCCATGCTGGCCTTCGACCAGACCCTGCCCGCCTGGCTCCTGATACCGGCTGCGATGATCGGCGCGGCCCTGTTCGGCGCGCTGTGGGGCTTGTTGCCCGGCTATCTGCAGGCAAAACGCGGCAGCCATATCGTGGTCACCACCATCATGTTCAACTTCATCGCGGGAAGTTTGATGAACTTCGTGATCGTGAAATACCTGATCCCGCCCGGCGAGCAGAACACGGCCAGCCGCGTGTTTGCCGAAAGCGGCGAAATGCCGCGCCTGTCCACCTGGTTCCCGGCGCTGGGCGACACGCCACTGAACATCAGCTTTATCCTGGCCATCATTGCGCTGGCAGTCTACGGCGTGATGGTGTGGCGCTCGTCATGGGGCTTCAAGCTGCGCGCCACCGGCCTGAACAAGCATGCGGCCCACTATGCGGGCGTGTCGATCAGCAAGATGATCATTATCGTCATGCTCATTTCCGGCGCGCTGGCCGGTCTCGGTTCGGTCAATTCCATCATGGGCTCGACCCATTACCTGTCGCTCAACTTCGTTGGCGGCGCGGGTTTCATTGGCATCGCGATCGCGCTGATGGGCCGCCAGCATCCGGTCGGCATCTTTTTGTCGTCGGTGCTGTTTGGCGCGCTGATACAGGGCGGCTTTGACCTGTCGCTGGAAAAACCGAATATCCCGACCGAGACATTCATCTTCATCCAGGGCCTGATCATCCTGTTCTGCGGCGCGATGGAAAACTTCTACGCACCGGCCATTTCCGCCCTGCTCAAGCGCACCAAAGGCTAACACCATGACACTCGACGACTTTCATTTCGCCAGCATCCTGGTCTCGACCGTGCGCAATGCGCCGGTGCTGATCTTTGCCGCCATGGCCGGCCTGTTTGCCGAACGCAGCGGCATGATCGACATCGGCCTGGAAGGCAAGATCCTGGCCAGCGCCTTCGCTTCCGCCGCCGTGGCCTACACCACGCAGAATCCGTATTACGGCATGGCGGCCGGCATGCTGGTCTGCGTCGCGCTGGCCCTGCTGCAGGCGTATGTCAGCATCACGCAAAAGGGCAACCAGCTGGTGGCCGGCATGGCCATCAACATCGCCATGAGCGGGCTGACGTTCGTGCTGGCGCAGTTCTTCTTCCAGCAGGGCGGCCGCACGCCCGACCTCGGGTCCGCGCGTCTGTTCGACGTGGTGCTGCCGGGCACGCAGTATGTGGAACATATTCCGTTCATCGGCTGGGTGTATGCGCACCTGATCGGCGGCCATTCGATCCTGGTCTACGTGGCGTTCCTGCTGATCCCGCTGGTGCACTGGCTGCTGTACCACACGCGCTTCGGCCTGCGCCTGCGCGCCTGCGGCGAGAACCCGCATGCGGCCGATTCGGCTGGCGTCAGCGTGGAAGCGACGCGCTATATGGCCATGTTGGTGGCCGGCATTCTGTGCTCGTTCTCGGGCGCCTACCTGGCCATCGTGCAAAGCGGCTTTTTCCTGCGCGACATGTCGGCCGGCGCCGGCTACCTGGCCCTGACGGCCATGGTGTTCGGCAACTGGCGTCCGGTTTACACCTTCCTCGGCTGCCTGATGTTCGGCTTCTTCAGCGCGATACAGATCCAGATCGAAGGCGTCGACCTGCCGGTGGTGGGCCGCATTCCCGGTTCGCTGATCCAGATGGTGCCGTATGTGGTGACCGTGATCGTGCTGGCCGGTCTGATGGCCAAGTCGGTGGCGCCAAAGGCGATCGGCATTCCGTTCGTCAAGTCGCGCTAGTTTTATCCAGCGCCTGTAAAAAAGCGAAGCCCGCGGGCTTCGCTTTTTTTATGCCGCCGGAATGTCTTCCAGCGAAAAATAGACCGGCAGGCCCAAGCCCCGCGCCACGGCCACCATGCGGTCGGCGCCGGACGATTCCCCTTTGAGACGCAGTACCGCGTCGCAATGCGAGAGCAAGCGCTCACAGTGCGTGTGGAACAGCGCTTCATACACCGCATCGCCTGCCTGGCGCGAGCCGGCCAGCGCCAGCATCGGCAAGGCCAGCCATTCACCCAGCACCGGCAGATGGCCGGCCGCATACAGCGGCAAACACAGTGCTTCCATGGCCGCCACATTGGCCGCCATCCTGGCCGGGTCGTCGCCGGTGCCCGAGCGGTATGGCCCGGCGACCAGTATCTGCAAACCTTCCTTGACCGGCATCAGCCGCAGCTGGGCATGCTGCAGCAGCATGATGGTCTTGCCGTCGCAGATGCGCCCGTCCGCCACCATCTGCATCGCCTGCGCCAGGGGCAGTTCCAGCACTTCGATATCTTCGCCTTCATGGGCCAGGCCGCCGCCTTCGTTCAGGCGGCTGGACGGATCGTATTCGGCGACAAAGAAATGCAGGCGTTCGGTGACGGAGCCGGGGCTCATGAAGGCCTCGAACACCTTGTGCACATCGCCCACGCGGTAGCCAGTCTCCTCTTCCACCTCGGCGCGGATGCGCTGTTCGGGACTGGCCTGCTCCAGCAGCCCGGCCGCCGCCTCGATCAGGAAGCCGTGATGGCCGTCACGATACGTGGGAAAGCGGAACTGGCGAATCAGGATCACCGTGCGTTTTGCACGGTTGTACAGCAGGATGGTGGCGCCATCGCCGCGGTCATAGGTTTCGCGCGTTTGTGTCTGCCACTGGCCATCGCGGCGCAGATAGTCAAATGTGGTTTTTTGTAATAAATACCAGTCGTGCGACAGCGTGGTCACATTCTGGATGCGGACTCGTTCCTGGTTCATCTTGTCTCCTTGTGCTTGCGTTCGCCGACTTTATCATGCAAACTCGTGCAACTTCAAGAATATTCAAGAAAATATGCTGACCCATCAACGCAAACACTACCTGCTGGACCTGCTGCAGCGCGAAGGCCAGATTGTCGCCAAAGCCGTCAGCGACGCCCTGGGATTGTCGGAAGACACCATACGACGCGACCTGCGCGAACTGGCAAAAGAGGGCTTGCTGCAGCGCGTGCATGGCGGCGCGATACCGAACCTGCCCGCCTCGCCGGCACTAGCGCCGTACGCCAGCCGCGAGCAGATTTCGCAGGACGCCAAGCCGGCCATCGGCCGCGCGGCCGGCGCCATGATCGAAGCGGGCCAGGTGGTGTTTGTCGACGGCGGCACCACCTGCCTGCATCTGGTGCGCCAGCTGCCGGGCGAGCTGCGCGCCACGGTGGTCACCCACAGCCCGTCGATTGCGGTGGAGCTGGTGCACCACCCGCTGATCGAGGTGGTAATGCTGGGAGGAAGATTGTTCCGGCATTCGCTCGTCAACGTGGGCGCCGCCACCGTGGAAGCGATCGCCCGCATCCGGGCCGATCTGTATTTCATGGGCGTCTCGAGCCTGCATCCGCAGGCGGGGATCACTACCGGCGACTACGAGGAGGCTTGCGTCAAGCGGGCGCTCTGCGACGCGGCCGCGCGCACGGTGGTGCTGGCTTCGCCGGAAAAGCTGAACACCGCCTCGCCATTCCAGATTGCACCATTAAGCCAGGTCAGCGATATCGTCGTGCTGCGCGATACCGACGACGCGCTGGTGGCCCCCTACCGCGAAATGGGAATAAACATCACGCTTGCCTGAAACGCGTGCAGGTCGGGTAGGTCGGATTAGCGTAGCGTAATCCGACACCACCACCAGCGTCACCCACTACCCCACCACCATTCAAGGCCAGATCGCCCGCAACACCGCCGCCAGCTGATACCCCCCATTGATCAGCTGCGTCCTGGCCAGCGCCGAACTGGGCACGGGATAATCGCCCGGCACCGTCAAGGCCCACACGTAATACGGTTCGCCCTTGCGGCTGGTCTGCTGCATGGCCGGTCCGGCCACCACGCCCGCATAGGCGATCTTTGACGCCGCCAGCGACGCATCGGCCCATTGATACGGCCAGGTCACCGGGTCGCCGCTGTTGGCGGGCACCTCAGGCTGGCTGGCAATCACCGTCTGCGCAAACTGGCGCGGCGTGCGCGTGGACAGGCGGCGCATCGCGTAATCGACCACCGTGCTGTCCCAGTACGAATGCAGCGGCTTCGTCGGCGACTTCGGATAGGCGGCCGGTTTGACAGCCGCCGCTTGCACGGCGCCCTCCTCCAGCGGTAATGCCGCCGGAATCACGGCATCGGACAAGGCCGTGATCTGCGCATCATCGAGCAGCAGATTGTTGCCGCCGCGCGCATCGAAAATCGCCAGGCCGTCGATCTGCGCCTGCGTTTCCGGCACCACAAAACGGCCATCCTTTGCCACGTACGCGGCGCCCACGTGCAGCGGCTGGTGGATATCGCCGACCAGGTGCGTGATCAATATCAGCGCCTGGCGCGGCGTGAACCGGTGCGGATTGCTGGCCGCGTCCACCTTGCCCTGCAATACCGAAATCGCCTGCTTCAGGGTCTGCACGATATCGTCGTCGGCGCTGCCGGTGGCGCCATCGTGATAGTGCGCGTTCTGGAATGGAATATCGGTGTAATGGTATTCGCTGTGTTTGGGATTGGCCGCCACATAGGCCAGCATCTCCGGCGACTGCGGGCCGCAATACGTGCCCTTCACGCAATCGGGCCAGTTGGCGATCGATTCCAGGGTTTCGCCCGGCAGCAGCAAGGCGGCGATTTTCGCCTGGGCAGCGCTGCCCTTGAGCAGCTGGTCAGCCATCGCGCCGACTGCACGGTGGCCGTCGTTGCCCCAGGCCAGCGCATTGCCGGTCATGAATGCACCGGCCAGCGCCAGCGCACAGGTCAGTTTTTTCATCACTGTGGCGTCCCCTTGGCTGGTTTCGGATACTGCCTGTTGATATCGATCGGCTGCGCGTAGCTGGAACTCCAGGTCTGCTCGTGCAGGGCCACCAGGCGCTGCGCCATCGCTTCGTTGCGCAGCACCACTTCCAGGTTGCGCGACAGGTCGAAATAGCCGCCGGCCCAGTTGCTGGTGCCGACCCAGGCCAGCTTGCCATCGACCGTCATGGTCTTGCTGTGGATCACGCGCGCGAATGGAATAAAGCCGGTGCTGGCGGTGGGTATCGTGACGATGCGGATCTCGATATTCGGTACCAGCGCCAGGCTTTTCAGGTAGGCAATCGCCGGCGCTTCCGTATTCCAGGCGGACACCATCAGCTTGATTTTCACGCCGCGCTGGGCAGCCGCGCGCACGGCATTGTCGATCACCGCGTAATACGGTCGCGTGCGGTTCGGGCCATACGACAGCGGCGCGTAATCGAGCAGCTGGATGCGCACTTCGCTTTTGGCATCGGCCAGCAGGGCCGGCAGGCCGCTTTCCGAGTCGCCCACGCCGGCAGGATTGTAGGCATTCGGGCTGGCCAGCAAAAAGGCGTTCTGCGCGTAATTGGCCGGCACGGTTTTGCTGTTGAGTACAGTGGCGCGGCCGCCCTTGGCGGTTAGCGCCTGCGCCTGCCAGTCCTGCTCGAAGATGGCGTGCACCTGCTTGACCATCGCCGGCTCGGTGATTTTCAGGCCCGTTTCATGGATATGCTCGAACGAGCGCCAGTCGAAGTTCTGGCTGCCGATATACGCCACCTTGCCATCGACGGCCAGGTATTTGGCGTGCACGATGCCGTTGCCGGTGATCTTGTTGAAATCGATAATGCGCAGTTCCAGGTTCGGAATCGCCTTGAGCTGTTCGATGGTCGACGGCTCCGACAGGCCCACGCCTTTCAGGTCCAGCAAAAAGCGGATCTTTACGCCGCGCTGGCCGGCGGCCGTCAAGCTGGCCAGCACCTTGTCGAACGCCGTGCCGGGCTTGCTGACGGCATAGAACTGGGCGATGACGATCTCGCTTTTTGCCGCATCGAACAGCTCGCTCCATACCGCCACCGGCTCGCGCAGGTCCGGGTTGGCCAGCGCGGTTTCCACCGGCGAAGTGTGCACCAGTTCAAAGCCGGGAATCGTGAAGTCGGCGTGGGCGCTGCCTGCAAACAGGCTGGACAGCAATACAGAAACAAATAAACGACGCATGGGTTTTCCTTGAAAATAATTAGTTGACGCGCACGATGCGGCCCGCTGCGGTGGTACTGCCGGCCGGCTTGCCGGTGCGCGCGCGATCGATCAGGTAATCGCTGAAGGCGTCGATATCGCGCACGCCCGTGTCCAGCCGCCGGGTGCCGTTGGCCAGCACGGTGAAGCGGTCGCCGCCGCCAGCGAGAAAACTGTTGGCTGCGACGCGGTATTGCTGCTCATCCTTGAGCGCCACGCCATCGAGCAGGATGCTGCCCGGCAGCACACGCTGGCCTTGCGGACGGGTAGCGTCCCAGCGATAGCTGAAACCTTCGGAGACCTGCAGCAGATTGCCGTCTTCGGCTTGCTCGCCCGGCCATTGCTGCTCCAGCAAGGTGCGAATCTGCGCGCCGGACAGGCTGACCACGATCAGCGTATTGCCGAACGGAACCACCGCCTGGTTCTGGCCCACATTGGTCATCAAATCAGCGCCCGCTTCGAGATCCTTGCGGATGCCGCCATTATTCATCAGGCCGATCTGCGCGCCGGCGGCGCGCGCGCCGAACAGGGTGCTGTCGGCCACCAGGTCGCCCAGTGCGGATGCGCCGCTGCCCTTGGTGCTGCGTCCCACCAGCGGCACGGCAATCTTTGCTACCGGACGCGACAACTCGGCGGAGCTACGCTGTTTCACTGCCGCCAAGTAGGCCGCCACGTTGGCATCGGGCTCGAACATGCCGGGCAACATGACAACGTTTTGCGCGCTGGCATCGACCACGCTATTTTTTTCGGTATCGACCTTGAGCTTGATGCGCGTGAGCATATGGCCGCCCATCTGCGCCTGCGTGACCAGCCGGCCGTCGACCCGGCACAGATAACCCTGGTGCGAGTGGCCGCTGACGACCAGCTGGATCGCCGGATCGAGGCGTTTGACGACGTCGATCACCGGGCCTTTCAGTTTGCCGCAATCGGGCTGGTCCACCTGTTCTTCCGTCTCGCCCCCTTGGTGCAGCAGCACCACGAACACGCCAACGCCCTGCGCGCGCAGCGCCGGCAAAGTGGCGTTGATGGCGTCGGCCTCGTCGCCGAACTGCAGGCCGGCAATCCCGGCCGCCGTCACCACCGATGGCACGTCCTTCAGCACGGCGCCGATCAGGCCGACCTTCACGCCATGTGCCGTTTCAATCTTGTACGACGGCAGCAGCGACTTGCCGGTCTGCGTGTCGATCACATTGGCGGCCAGATAGGTATAGCTGGCGCCGGCAAAATCGGGGCTGTACTTGCATGCCTTGTCGGCACGTGCGGACGCGCAGCCGCCGCGCTGCTGGCGCAGCAGTTCCGCCTTGCCCTGGTCAAACTCGTGGTTGCCTACCGAGCTGGCCGTCATGCCCAGCATGTTCATGGCCACGATGCTGGGCTCGTCCGCCCACAGGGCCGACATGGCGGGGCTGGCGCCGACCAGGTCGCCGTTGCCGACAAAAATCAGTTGCGCATCCTCGCGGCGCCAGGCCTTCAGGGCACCGGACAGCACATCGATGCCGCCGGCCTGCACCGTGACTTTGCGGGCGGGATCGGCGACGCTGGTGTAGGTGAATTTGCTGCTGTCGAGATTGCCATGGAAATCGTTCAGAGCCACCAGATTGAGTTCGACCGGGCCGCGTGGCGGCGTGGCGCAGCCAGCCAGAACGGACAGGGTCAGGATCAGGGCCGCACGGGCGAGCGGTTTGCGTGAAAAATGGACCATGGTTTCGTTACTCATGAGAAAAAGGAAAAGGGTAAACCATCTTGCCTATAAAAAAAACGGCTGGTGTCGCCACCAGCCGTTTTAGAGTTTGCTAACTTACAAGGTCACGACGACATCAGAATTCGTACTTGACCGTTGCTTGCAGCGCCCATTGCGATTCGCCTTTCAGCTGGCGCGTGACCAGACCTTCGGTCACAGCACGGGTGTTGTACACATACTTGCCGTCTTGCATACCGACGAAGTCGACGAAGCTGCGAACCTGGCCACCAGCGCCCTGGAATTCAACTTCATTGATGCGGCCCCATTTACGGTTCAGCAAGTTACCGAAGTTCAGCACGTCAAAGGTGAAAATACCTTTGTTGCCGTTGAAAAAGCCCGGTACTTCCTGGCTGAAGCGCACATCGAAGCTGTTGGTCCATGGAGCAAAGCTCTTGTTACGGCCTACCACGGTACCGCGTGCATTGCGCAGGTCGCCATTGCTGTTCACCACATTCCAGAACGCTGCTTCGTTGGCGGCGCGGGCCGCTGGCGTGGCGCCGGCAAACACCACTTCGCCCGAGCCTGGCGCGCTAGGAATGTACATCAAGTCATTGCCGGCCAGACCGTCACCGTTCAAGTCATTGTTGATGGTCCAGCTGTATGGCTTGCCGGTACGGCCTTCATAGAACAGGCCAAAGGTGGTCTTGTAGCTGCCGAAGAAACGTTTCTGCCAGTTGACATTGGCCGTGAAACGGTCCTTGACCAGGTAGTTCGAATTCGATGCGACGTTCTCGTTCGGATTGAACACGGCGCGGCCGCCCCAGTTCGAGCTCGAGGTCGACGACGTCAACGGCGACACTTCGGTGGCATCGCTGTAGGTGTACGAACCACCCCACGACAGGCCCTCGCGTACCGGGCTGCGTACTGCCAGCGTCAGCACATTCGATGCACCCTTGTCGGTGTTTTTCGCCATCAGCACCTGGCCGAACGACTGATTGCTGCTGGCCTTGGTCAGTGCGCTGCAGCTGGTGCCGCCGATCAGGCTGCCATTGGCATTCCAGCAAGCCGGGTTGTAGGCATTCGCGCCGTAGTACATCGGACGACCATCGCTGCCGGTCGCCGTTGGCGCGCCCATGTTCAGCTCTTCGTAGTAGATCGAGTCCTTGGTTTGCAAACGCAGATATTCCGCGCTGACAATCAGGCCCATCCATGGCAACTCATGTTCGAACGCCAGGTTGGCTTTCCAGACCGATGGCTGCGCCAGGTCCGGGCTCAGTGCATCCACTTTCATGGCCGGGATGGTCGCGGTCAGGTTGGTCGGCTGCTTGGTCGGATCCGGGTTGAAGAAGCCGTCGGTGTTCAGGCAGGTGCCAGCCGAAGTCGAGCAAGTGATGTTTTGCGTGGCCATGCCGGTGTTCTGGTATGGGTTGCCCAGCCAGACAGACGCCGCAGCACCCTGGAACAGGCCGAAACCGCCGCGCACTTGCATCGGACGTGCCGACTCAAACTTGTAGTTGAAGCCGACGCGCGGCTGGTACAGGTTTTCGCCATCGATAGTGTGCGTATTGTCGATGCCGAAGCCGCCCGTTTGACGACCGTATGGCGATGTGCGTGCTACGGTTGGCAATGCAGCTTGAGCATTGCGGATCGGCGTTTCGCCAATGCGGGTGCCATCAACGCGCAGGCCGGCGGAAATAGTCAGTTGCTTGTTGACGTTCCACGTATCCTGCACGAACAGGCCGATATTTTTCAGCGAGAAGGTGGCGATCGCGTCGTCCAGCGTACGGCCTGGCTGTGCGACCTGGTACGAGTACGAGCTAGGACGGCCACGGCTGAAGTTTTCCAGCACGGCAGCTTGAATTTGTGCGGCGGTCGTCGTTACTGCGCCGCAATTGATGGCGCCAAACGAATAGGCCACGGTCGCGCTGCTGTTGATACAGCCGAAGGTGTAGTTACCGTTCACGTTTTGCAAGAAAGCGTTGTAGACATCGTTCTTGCTGTAATCGGTACCAAACTTGACTTCATGATCATCCAGCACCCATGTACCAGCGGCGTAGAAGTCTTTGGTCTTGGTGTTGAGTACGTTTTTCTGACGGCTCAGCTCGGTACCGAAGTTCAGGAAACGGTTGCCGGTCGCCAGGCTGGACGGCGCGCCAGCTGGCAAGGCGCCCGAGAACTGCAGACCGATAGCCGGCAGATACGCATTGTTTTTCGGTACGCTGTCATACTCGCGCGACGAAACCTTGACTTCGGTCGAGAAGGTTGGCGTCCACTCTGCGGTCCACTGGCCGACCAGCGTTTCCAGGCTCTTGTCCTGGTTATACCAATACGAGCTCAGCGACAGGCCGGTGCCGGAGAAACCGGTGTACAGCGGCTCGGACTGTTCCGTTTTCGTATAGCGCAGCATCATGCGCTGGGTGTCGGTCAGGTTCCAGTCCAGCTTGAGCAGTTTTTCCGTGGCAGTAAATGCCGAGCCACTTGGCACGGCCGAGGTGCCGATATCGATGCCGTACTTGTCCTTGGCGATCGCGATGGCGCTGTCGATGGCGCCTTGCGTGATGGCGACGTTGGTCTGGGCGCTGCCGACCGGACCGAACGCTGGCGTACCGCGCGAGCTCTCGGTTTTTTCGTAGTTGGCAAACAGGAACAGCTTGTCTTCGATCAGCGGACCGCCCAGGGTAATACCCTTGGTGGTGTCTTTCGATTTTGGCGGCGCATAGTAGGTGCCGTCGGTGCTGTTGAAGCGGTCGCCAGCGGTCGAGTCGTTACGGAATACGTAGTAGACGCTGCCTTTGACCTTGTTGGTGCCGGATTTGGTCACGGCGTTGATATTGGCGCCGGTATAACCTTTTTGCGTCACGTCATAGTTGGCGACGTTCACCTGTACCGACTGGATCGCCTCGATCGAGATCGGCTGTTTGCCAGTGGCGGTACCGGAAGCTTCCAAGCCGAAGGTGTCGTTCACGGCCACGCCGTCAATCGTCATCGAGTTGTAGCGCGAGTTCTGGCCGGCGACGGAAATTTCGCCACGGTCCTTGTCGGTTTGCGACAGGCGCGGGTCGGCGCGGGCGTAGTCTTGCAGGCTGCGCGAGATCGATGCCTGGGTTGCCAGTTCCGTCGGGCCGATATTGGTACCGGCGCCCATGTTGTTGCGGTTGAACACCTGGCTGCGAATCGCGTTGCTGCTGACGTTCACCACTTGCATGGCGGCGCCCAGCGTGGCATCGACGTTGGCCGTTTCGGCCAGCTGGATGAACACGCCTTCGCGTTTTTCCACTTCGCCATTCTTGGTGATGGTGATGGTGTAAGGACCGCCGGCGCGCAAACCGCGTGCCACATAGCGGCCTTCGGCATCGGTCGTGACGTTGCTGACGGAACCCGACTCAACGTGAACGATATTGACTTGGGCGCCAGCTGCTGGCTGGCCGTTGTTGGACGAAATCCGTCCGCTGATGGCCGACGTGGTGTTCTGTGCGAACGATGGTGCGGCCGCCAGTGCGATAGACAGGCTTAGCGCGATTTGCGTCAGCCGAAGTCGTTTGTGATTGATCATCTTGTAACCCCAAAAAAGACTATTATTTTTTGAAAATACCGCGATTGCCTCACTGCCCGGCTGCGCCGCACAGCAACACAAACACAACATTCCCTCTTTACTATGCTGCAACTGTTACGCTGGCCGGACTGGTTGCGGACCTTGACGGGGCCTGCAACCCTGCACCACCACAGCCATCCTGATTGCCACAAAAACGGTCGATGGCAAGCCATCATTCCCCATGACACAAGGCGCTAGCTCCCGTGACATGCACTGCGCGGCGCGACCAGCGAAACAAGTCTAGCCGGCAGTGTAATTGTTAAATATTTCAGGACTGTGACACGGCCATGACATCTGGCAAAGGCGGACATATAAAATCGCGTCATGCTGCTTCACTCTGCATGTCACCTTGATCTACTGCGAAAAACCTGCTTCTTGCCGCTGGAGCCTGACAAATTGTGACTTTTTACCATCACCCTCATCTCACTATGCATCATCGAAAAATGGATGACAAATACGATTTTTTTTAAATATTTATATATTTAAAGTATAAATGACAGAGATGAATCAATGAAAAATTTGTGTGACACCACAGCATAAGCTTATGGCGCGAGATTATAAGTGAGCAATTTGTGCTTGAAATTGTTTCATTTACGAAATGCGGAAAAGCGCAAAATTGTGTCGCTTGGCAGCCACAAAATTAACAGAAAGACAGCGAAGATCGGGGAAATGGGGACACGAGGACGGCCGGAGATTCCGGCCGCCTTGCTAGAGTCGGTTGCAACTCTGGAGGGACTTACGGTTTGAGTATCTTGCTGGCGGAGTCCGATGCGGCGATCTGCGCTTCAAATGTGGCAAAACGTGAATCAAGTGATTTTAATAAACGTTGTTTATCTGCCTCAGCCAGGAAGGAATAGCGCAGGCTGTTGTACGACAGCTTCTTGATTTCCGCGTAATCGGTCTTGTACTGGCTGGCAAACAGTACATACTCGTTCGACAGCGTATTGCGCGACACGCCCGCGTCATCAGTCGAGATCACGAATGGCACGCCATACTTGCGGTACAGGGTCACGGGATGGGCCTGGCCCTTGATACCGAGAATGTAGTCATTGCTGGTCAGGTTCACTTCCACCGGGATGCCGCGCGCGCGCATTTTTTGCATGGTGGCCAGCGCATTGGTCTCATGCGCGATATCCATGCCGTGACCGATGCGGTTGGCGCCGGCCACCTCCACTGCTTCGGCGATATGGAAGGCCAGGCCTTCGGGCGGCACCATGCCCAGTGCCAGCTCGCCCGCATGCAGGGCGATCTTCACGTTCGGATACTTGGCCTTGAGGAACTTAAACATTTCCATGTGCAGGCTGTAGTCGCGCATGGAGACGTTTACGCTTTCCTGGCCGACAATATTGACGCCCACCACCAACGGGTTCAGGCTGGCCGCCTTGAAGCCCGCCACCATCGACGAGAACACTTGCGATGGCGACAGGAAGCGCAGCACATAGGCCTGGTAGCGCATGGTGAAGCTGGCGTCGTCGATGCCGGCGCTGCTGGCGTTCACGTTGTCGTTGTAGGCGGTGATGCTTTTCTGGAACGCGCCATCCTGCTCCAGCGTTTGCGTCCAGCTGGCCAGCACGGCCTGTAAGGCGTCCGGCTTCATGTCCGGCGCCAGTACCTGCTGGTCAAATTGCGGATTCGACACGAACGGCGACAATTCAAAGATGGTTTCGATATAGCTCAGGTTTTCGGCAATCGCGCGCTGCTTGAGGGTTTTCAGGCCCTCGCCGGTATTGCTCGACGCCACCGGGCCGAAGTAGCCGAAGGTGTCAAAAAAGGTACGGTCAGGCGGCGTCTGCTGGCCGCTGTGGTTGTAGAAATCCTTGGTCGACCAGCGCTGCAGCAGTTCCGCGTACAGGCCGGCATCGGCAAATACTTCGGTCGATGACAGGCAGCTGCGCTGGCCGGCCGGTTTGGCACGCTCGGCCGCCACGACGTCTTTCCGGCTTTCGATGCGGTAAGTGGTTTTGTTGACGCAGTAGTTTTCCTTGTCGACCCATTCCAGGAATTGCTCGGCATAGATGGCGCCCGAGTAATGGTGATGCAGGTCGCCGCCCTTGGGCATCATGGAAAAGAACAGGCTCAGCTCGGCGGTTTTGGGTTGGCTGCCGGCAACCAGTGTGGCGAAATGGCGGGCGGTGGCCGCTTCATTGGCGGACGGGCTGGCTGCCTGGGTGGCAGCCGAAGCGGACATGGCCAGCGCCACGGCCAATGCCAGGCGAGTGAATTTCTGTTGCATCAGGATTCCCGATCAGGGTGGTGGTTGAACAAGGTAAGGTCAGCCCTGCTCCCGCACATGCACGCGCACGCCACCCGAATAGGTGGCGGCCACGGCGCGGTCGTCACCCAGCAGCGCCAGGGCGAACAGCAGTTCTTCCAGGCTCTGGCAGCCGGCCGTGCGGCGCTCCAGCAGCGGCGTGGCTTTCTTGTCGAGCACGATGAAATCCGCCTCCGTGCCGGGCGCGAAATTGCCAACGATACCCTCGAGCTGCATGGCGCGCGCGGCGCCCAGCGTGGCCAGGTAAAACATGCGCAAGGCGGGCAGGTAGCTGCCTTTCAAGCGTGCTACTTTATAGGCTTCGTTCATGGTTTGCAACATCGAGAACGAGGTGCCGCCGCCCACGTCCGTCGCCAGCGACAGCAGCACGCGGGCCGCATCGGCCTTTTCAAAATCGAACAGGCCGCTGCCGAGGAACAGGTTCGAGGTCGGGCAGATGGCGGCCGCCGATTGCGTCTCGGCCATGCGCGCGCGGTCGCGTTCGTCGAGCCAGATGCAGTGGCCGAACATGGCGCGCGGGCGCATCATGCCGTAGTGGTCGTACACGTCGAGGTAGCTGCGCGCCTGCGGATGCAGCTCGCGCACCCAGCGGCATTCGTCCTCGTTTTCCGATACATGGGTCTGCAAAAAGGTATCCGGGTAGGCGCGCGCCAGCTCGCCCGCCAGGTGCATCTGCTCGTTGGTCGAGGTCGGAACAAAACGGGGCGTGATCGCATACAGCGAGCGGCCACGCTTGTGCCAGCGCCGTATCAGCTCTTCGCTTTCGCGCGCGCCGGACTCGGCCGTGTCGCGCAGGAACTCGGGACAGTTGCGGTCCATCATCACCTTGCCGGCCACCATGCGCAGGCCGCGCGCCTCGCTGGCGCCAAAGAAGGCATCGACCGATTGCGGATGCACGCTGCCATACACCATGGCGGTGGTGGTGCCGCAGCGCAGCAGTTCGTCGAGGAAAAACTCGGCCACATTACGCGCATGCACGGGATCTTCAAATGCGCGCTCGGTCGGAAACGTATACTGCTCCAGCCACGGCAGCAGGCCGGGCGCGGGCGAGGCGATCATTTCCGTCTGCGGAAAATGCAGGTGCGTGTCGATAAAGCCGGGCACGATCAATTTGCCGCGGTAGTCAAGCACCTCGGTGCCGGCCGGCAGCGTCGGCAACAGCCGGTCGTAGTCACCCGCAGCGAGGACCTTGCCATCTGCCACGAGCAGCAGGCCGTCCGCATGCCAGGCGTGCGATTCCTCGTTGAACGCGGGATCGGCGTGAAAGTGCAGCAAGCTGGCACGGTAAGCTTGCACGGAAACTGGAACTATCGGCATGACTTCTTTCTATGACTGGTGAACCGCGGCGCGGATGGCGCTGCGCGGTGGCGTGCTGGCAGTAACCAGCCGCAGCGGCGTGGCCAGGGCCGCTTGCGCAGCGTCCTCCCACACCATTAATAATTGACAGACGACCGAGGCCGCGATCACGGCCGGCGCCTTGTTGCGGATGCCGGCCATGCCGATCGGGCAGACCATGGCGGCAATTTTCTCATCCGACACCCCCTTGGCCTGCAGGCGGTGCTCAAACTGCTTGCGTTTCGTGTGCGAGCCGATCAGGCCGAACCAGCCGGCATCCTCGCGCGCCATGATCGCTTCGGTCAGGCGCTGGTCGAGCGCGTGGCTGTGCGTCATGACCAGGAAACTGCCGCCAGCCGGCGCCATGCCGACAAACTCTTCCGGCGTATCGGTGGCGGCCAGGCGTACATTATCGGGCAAATCTGGCGGGAACATGTCCTCGCGTTCATCGACCCAGGTGACATTGCACGGCAGGTCGGCCAGCGCGCGCACGATGGCGGCGCCCACATGGCCGGCGCCAAATAAAGTCAGATGGGCGCGCGGCGCCAGGCACGGGTCGACCAGCCAGCGCCGCCCGCCGCCATCCTGCGCCACATGCGCGCCGCGCTCGCGTGAAAACGTGTCGGGCGCCTGGCCGACGGTGCCGCTCAGCCATGCGCCATCGGCATCGAACAGGCTTGATGCCGGCTGGCCATCGAGCGCGATGACGCGCCAGCTGTCGTCCTGGCGGCGCTCGCGCAGTACCTGCAACACGGTAGCGAGATGGCCATCGACCGGCTCGAACGCCAGCCAGACCACGCCGCCGCAGCACTGGCCCAGGCTGGGTCCGAGCGCGAAGCGTTCCAGTTTTGCCTGCGTGGCGCCGGTCGCCAGCATGGTCTTGGCGATCTCCACCGCGCGCAATTCCAGGTGGCCGCCGCCGATGGTGTCGAGCTGGCCTTCATTGTGGACGCGCATCTTGGCGCCCGCTTCGCGCGGACCCGAGCCTTCCACGAGGGCTACCGTGACCAGTACCGAAGGGGTAGTGTCATCGGGCAGTGCCGTCAGCCAGTCGCTCATGGTTTGCTCCTCACGCGGCCAGTTTTGAAGCAGCCTGCACCGCCATCACGGCCTTGAGGATTTCCTCGCTGGTCGCCGGCGCATTCAATGGTGGCTGCACGGCATGGCCGCCGACGCTGGAAATGGCGTCGCGGATCGCAAAGAACACGGAAAACGGCAGCAGCAGCGGCGGCTCGCCAACGGCTTTCGAGCGGTGGATGCTGTCTTCCACATTGCTGTTCTGGAACAGCTGGACGCGGAAGTCCTCCGGGCAATCGGAAATGCCGGGAATTTTATAGGTCGATGGCGCATGCGTCATCAGCTTGCCAGCGCCGTTCCACCACAACTCTTCCGTTGTCAGCCAGCCCATGCCCTGGATAAACGCGCCTTCCACCTGGCCGATATCGATGGCCGGATTGAGTGACTGTCCCGCGTCATACAAGGCGTCGGCGCGCAGCAGTTTCCATTCGCCGGTCAGGGTATCGACCACCACTTCGGCCACGGCCGCGCCATAGGCGTAATACGAAAACGGATGGCCGGTCATAGTTTTCGCGTCCCAGTGCAGGCCGGGGGTGGCATAGAAACCATCGGACCACAATTGCACCCGCGCCAGATACGCCTTTTGCACCAGTTCAGGAAACGGCAACACATGGCCATTGACATGGATATGGTTGTCAAAGAAACGCACGTCAGCCGCTTCGCCGCCATACAGTTTGACCGCATAGTCGCTCATGCGTTCCCGGATCTGGCGCGCCGCATCCTGCGCCGCCTTGCCGTTCAGGTCGGCGCCGGTGGAAGCCGCCGTGGCCGAGGTATTGGCCACCTTGCTGGTGTCGGTGGCGGTGGCCCGCACGCGTTCCAGGTCCAGCCCCAGCTCATGCGCGACCACCTGCATCACCTTGGTGTTGATGCCCTGCCCCATTTCCGTGCCGCCGTGGTTGACGAGGACGGAACCATCGACATACACGTGGACCAGCGCGCCGGCCTGGTTCAGATGGCTGACATTGAAGGCGATGCCGAATTTCAATGGCGTGAAGGCCAGGCCCTTTTTCAGCACGGGACTCGCTTCATTGAACGCATCGATGGCAAGGCGGCGCGCGCGGTAGTCGCTGGTCTGTTCCAGTTCGGCTACCAGTTCGTGGATCACATTGTCGACGATCACCTGGCCGTACGGCGTGACATTGCGCCCTTCGCTACCGTCGCGGCCATAGAAGTTGAGCAGACGTATATCGAGCGCGTCGCGTTGCAGATGGCGCGCGATTTCATCGATCACATACTCGATCGCAATCGCGCCTTGCGGCCCGCCGAAGCCACGGAATGCCGTGTTCGACTGGGTATTGGTCTTGCCGCAGGCGGCGCGGATATCGACGTCGGACAAATAATAGGTATTGTCGAAATGGCAGACGGCGCGCGTGGCGACCGGGCCGGACAGATCGGCCGAATAGCCGGCGCGCGAGGTCATGTCGACTTTGGCCGCCAGGATCTTGCCGTCGTTGTCGTAGCCCACTTCGTATTCATAATAAAAACAGTGGCGCTTGCCCGTCACCAGCATGTCGTCGTCGCGGTCGGCGCGCAGTTTGACGGGGCGTTTCAGTTTCGCCGCCGCAATCGACGCCGCCGCCGCCCACAGCGCCGACTGCGATTCCTTGCCGCCAAAGCCGCCGCCCATGCGCCGGCATTCGACCGTGATGTTATGCGAATGCACGCCCAGCGCATGCGCCACCACGTGCTGCATCTCGCTCGGATGCTGGGTCGAGCACAGCACCAGCATGCCCTGCGCTTCCTTCGGAATGGCGTAGGAAATCTGGCCTTCCAGGTAAAACTGCTCCTGGCCGCCCACATACAGCTGGCCCCTGACCACATGCGGCGCGCCTTCGAATGCGGCCTGACAGTCGCCGCGCGTCAGCCGCATCGGCGGCAGCACATACGATTGCGCCGCCTTGGCCGCCTGCGGCGTCATGATCGCCGGCAACTCTTCATACGTGACTTGCGCCAGGCGCGCTGCACGGCGCGCATGGTCGTGCGTATCGGCCACCACGATAAAGATCGGCTGGCCCACGTACTGCACCAGGCCATCGGCAAAGATCGGATCGTCATGGATGATGGGGCCGCAGTCGTTGGTGCCGGGAATATCCCTGGCGGTCAACACGGCAGTGACGCCGATGCTGGCGCGCACGGCGGACAGGTCCATGGCGGTGATGCGCGCATGCGGTTTTTGCGACAGGCCCAGTGCCGCATGCAGGGTACCCTGCAGTTCGGCAATATCGTCGGTATAAGTGGCTTGCCCCAGCACATGCAATTGTGCCGATTCATGCGGACTCGATTTGCCGACGGCGGCCCAGGCGGCCGCTTGCAGTTCAGGCGTGACAGGATGGTTCATGCTGGTCCTTTCAGGCGCGGCAGGCGTAGGCGTTCAATGCGGTACGCAGCAGCGGTGCGCTGCGGCGTGTTTCCAGCCAGAAGCGGCGCAGCAGGTTTTGCGCCGTCGTCATGCGGTAGCTGTTCGATGCGCGCATGTCGGACAGCGGCGCGTAGTCGTCCGCCAGCAGGCCCATGGCGATCACCAAATTCTCTTCCGACCAAGCCTGATTGCGCAGGAACGTTTCCGTTTGCGTGGCGCGCTGCGGCGTGGCGGCCATGCCGCCAAACGCAATACGGGCGGCCACGATGCGCTCGCCATCGAGCTCGAAAGCAAACGCGGCGCACACGGCCGAGATATCCTGGTCAAAGCGTTTCGCCAGCTTATAGGTACGGAACTGCACCCCGGCACGCGGCAACGGCACGCGCAGCGCTGCGACGAATTCGTCCGGGCGCAGATCCTTTTTCTGATAGCCGAGGTAAAAATCTTCGAGCGGCATCGTGCGCTGGCCGCCAGTTCCGCGCAGCACGATCTGCGTGCCGAGCGCAATCAGCCACGGCATCGAGTCGCCGATGGGCGAACCGTTGGCCACATTGCCGCCCAGCGTGCCCGCATTGCGGATCGGCAAGGAGGCAAAGCGCTGCCACAGCTCCGATAGTTCCTCTGGATAATGCTCGCACAGCGCCGCATAAGCATCGTTGAGGCTGGCGCCAGCGCCGATTTCCAGCTGGCCATCGGCCACGCTGATGGTTTTCAGGGCCGCCACATTGCCCAGGTAAATAATGTCGCCAAGGTCGCGCAGTTGCTTGGTGACCCACAGGCCCACATCGGTGGAACCGGCCAGCAGCGTGGCTTGTGGCTTGTCCGCACGCAGTTGCACCAGTTCATCGACAGTGCGTGGCGCATGGAATTGCTGGCCGCGGGCCGCATAGGTATGCAGGCTTGTGCGCTGCAGTCCTTGCAGCTGCTGCGCCAGGGCGCCGCGGTCAAACGTGACTTTCGGCAGTTCGCTCATGCGCCTGGCAGCATCGATAATCGGGCGGTAACCGGTGCAGCGGCACAGATTGCCAGACAGGCCATCGTCGATCTCGCAACGCGTGGGCGCGGCGCCATCTTTTTTCAGATACATGCCCCACAGCGACATCACGAAACCGGGCGTGCAAAAGCCGCATTGCGAACCGTGGCATTCCACCATTGCCTGCTGCACCGGATGCAGTTCGCCATCAGGTTGTTGCAGATCTTCCACAGAAAACAGCGCCTTGCCGTCCAGAGTGGGCGTCAGCTGGATGCAGGCGTTGACCGTTTTCATTTCCACCTGGCCATCGACCAGGCTGGCGACGACTACCGTGCAGGCGCCGCAATCGCCTTCTGCGCAGCCTTCCTTGGTGCCGGTGCAATGCAAATCCTCGCGCAGATGCTGCAAGACAGTCTGCGTGGGAGCGGCATCATGCACTTCCTGCACGGCGCCACGGTAATAAAAGCGAATCGGTTCTGACATGCTGGCCTCGGTATCGTCCTAGTGGTACAGATTAACATCGGCACACGGTACAACTATATGCAAATACTGATTTCACTTATCTATTATGGTGAATAATACTCAGCCAGCGTACGGATGCGTGGCATGCCAGTGCTCGGCAATATCGATGCGGCGCGTGATCCATACCTGTTCATGGCTCTGTACATAGTCGAGAAAACGCGCCAGCGCCGCGGCGCGGCCCGGCCGCCCCACCAGGCGGCAATGCAGGCCGACCGACAGCATCTTCGGCTGGTTCAACCCGTTCGGGTCGCCTTCCGCATACAGCACATCGAAGGCATCCTTGAGATAATCGAAAAACTGCGTGCCCGAGTTAAACCCCTGCATGGCGGCAAAGCGCATGTCGTTGGTATCGAGCGTGTACGGCACAATCAGCTGCGGCTGCACGGCTGGCGCACCGCTCGCGTCCGTGTACGCCACCTTTTCCCAGAACGGCAGGTCGTCGCCATAATAATCGGCGTCGTAGCGAAAACCGCCATGTTCGACCACCAGTTTGCGCGTATTCGGCGAATCGCGCCCCGTGTACCAGCCTTGCGGCGCGGAACCTGTCAGTTCGCGGATGATCTGCACGGCTTCGCGCATATGTTCGCGCTCTGCCGCTTCATCCATGTTCTGGTATGAAATCCAGCGCAGGCCATGGCAGGCGATTTCGTGCCCGAGCTGCTGGAAGGCCGCTACCGCTTCCGGGTTGCGCTTCAGCGCCATCGACACGCCAAATATTGTCAGCGGCAACTTCCGGTCCTCGAACATGCGCAGCAAGCGCCACAGCCCGGCGCGCGAGCCGTATTCATAGATGGACTCCATGCTCAGGTGACGCGTGGGAAAGGCAGCCGCGCCGATCATTTCCGATAAGAACGTTTCGGACGCCGCATCGCCATGCAGCACGCTGTTTTCCGCGCCCTCCTCATAGTTGAGCACGAACTGTAGTGCGATACGGGCCTTGCCCGGCCACTGCGGATGAGGCGGCGTGCGGCCATAGCCGATCAGGTCGCGGGGGTAATTGTCGTAAGTGCTCATGCGGATCGCCTCGGGAACAATGTGAAATATATGCCCAATCATATAGCCATGCGCGGTCACAGGTATATCATTTGGTCGATAAGCACATTCACCGTCAACGTATAGGATAGCAAATGGGAAAACTCAGCACGCATGTACTCGATATCGCCCACGGCCGGCCCGGCGCCGGCGTCAAGGTGGCCCTGTTCTCGGTCGCGCCGGAAGGCAAGGTGCTATTGAAGATGGATGTGACCAATCAGGATGGCCGCTGCAGCACGCCTTTGCTCGAAGGCGACGCCATGAAGGCGGGCCAGTATGAACTGGTCTTCAATGCGGGCGACTACTTTGCCGCCCAGGGCGTGCAATTGCCCTCGCCCCGCTTTATCGACCTGGTGACCTTGGCGTTCGGCATTGCGCACACGGATGAAAACTACCATGTGCCGCTGGTGGTGTCGCCGTGGTCGTATTCGACTTATCGCGGCAGTTGATTCTGTATCAACCATGTTGGCGCGATTGGCGCGAATGGGCGCCGCTGGTGGTAATGGCAGATGACGCGGCCGCACACGACCGTAGGTCGGATCAGGGCCGCAG